>JBAXLO010000123.1:0-13420 GCA_037134755.1 Bacteroidota bacterium
ATGTTAAAAGCTCTTGGCTGATGATTTTTATTATTGTAATTCTAAGTTCAATTGCTTTTTTAAAGTCTAGTTCCTATACTGATCCTTTGACTTTTTATTCTTCAGCCATTTCGCATAATTCAAATTCAGCTTTAGCATACAATAACAGGGGTTTTATTAAAAGAAACAAAAATGATTTTCAAGGTGCTATTGATGATTTAGATAAAGCTATTGCTATCAGCCCAGATTATGCTGAAGCTTATAATAATAGAGGTAATGCAAAATGTGACAAAAATGATTTACAAGGAGCTATGGAAGATTATAACAAAGCTATTTCTCTTAATCCAACTTTAGCAAAAGCATACAACAATAGAGGGGTTGTAAAAGTAAACATGAACAATCAAATTGGTGCTATTGAAGATTATAGTAAGGCCATAACTCTTCTACCAAACTATGCTGAAGCATATAATAATAAAGGGGTTGCTTTGGGTTCGTCAGGAAATTTACAAGATGCAATTACTAATTTTGATAAAGCCATCGAAATAAACCCTAATTATGCAGACCCATACATTAACAAAGCTTTCGCAAAATATAATTTAAAAGATTTGGCAGGTACTATAGCTAATTGTGAGATAGCTTTAAAACTGAAACCTAAATCTGAAAAAGCTCTAAACCTAATTACTAAAGCACAAGAAGAACTTAATCAAAAAAAGTAATTCAATTTAGTATCTTATATTCAAAATAAAAACTCCGCTGCTTGCAACAAGATTCTTTATTCAAATATTTTTATCTAAGTAAATTAACTTTGGTATGATAAAAATAAATACATTTGTAAAGTTTTTATTAATCTAATTAAAGTTTTGCCAATGTTACGGAAACAACGCTTTCTATCTGCTCTTAAACACCAACAAACAGACCGTTTGCCTATGTTCGACTTCTTGTTTCAACAACCAATGTACGAGAAATTAATCGGCAAAAGACCCGAAGCATACAATGGTGTGGATGCCGTTAAATGTGCACTGGCATTAAATCATGACGGTGTGTGGATACCTTTCGGAGGATTCTCGGGCTTGCAACCAAACTTCGTGGAAAAGAATGTATACATCGACGAATGGGGCACAACTTACAAAATAAACGACTCCTCGTGGCCGATAGATGCACCTGTAGATTACCCGATTAAGAGCCGCGAAGACCTTAGAAACTACATAGCTCCCGACCCTACCTTGCCCGGAAGAGATAGCGAAATAAGGAAAGCAGTGGCAATGGATAACGACAACTTAGCCATACTAGGCGGAGTAGGCGGGCCTTTATCTACAGCCTGGTTGTTGCTGGGTTTCGAGAAGATTTGTTACGCACTTTACGAAGACCCTGACTTGATTAGAGAAGTGATGCAAATATCTAACAATTATTATAAAGAAGCTGCACGCAGGTCGGTAGAGGCCGGATGCGTAGGGATGTGGGTTAGCGAAGACCTTGGCGATAGCAAAAGTGCGTTCTTCAGCGTCGAAGATTTCAGGGAGCTTTTCTTGCCATACCTCAACGAACTTATTGATTACATTGATGGCTTGGGCGTTCCAGTGCTACTCCATTCATGCGGCAATATTAATGCCTATCTTGATGATCTGGCTCAAACAAAGATTGCTTCCATACATCCTATCCAAAGGACTGCCGGTATGGACATTAAGACTGTTAAAGAGAAATATGGTAAACGCTTTTGCCTTATCGGGAATATAAATTCATCTACTACTCTGCCTTTTGGCACTGTAGAAGAAGTGGCTGCCGAAGTAAAGGAAACTATTGATATCTCGCTTCCCGGTGGTGGATTTATTCTAGCTTCCGATCATTCGCTGCATGATGGTATTCCTATTGATAACATTGTGGAAATGTTTAAGATTGGAGAAGAATATAGCAGTAAATACTATGATAATACTAATAATTAATAATGTATTTTAATGATGAAAAATGATTTTCAACCCGATTATAACAACCTATTAGATGTTTTGCACAATCGCAAGCCTAAGCGACTTCCTTTGTACGAACATATTATTGATGTGCCATTTGTGTCAAAAGCTATAGGTAAGAATCTGGAGATTCAAAGTAACGCACTTAAAGATATGGAGGCTTATTACTCAGAGCTTATTGCGTTCTGGAAAGAGATGACTTACGATGGCTTTGCTTACGAAGCTGCTATCTGTGAGATATTACCCGATCATGGTGCTATAAAAGGTGGCAGACCCGGACCGATACAGAATAGAAAAGACTTTGAGAACTATCCTTTTGATGAAGTTCCTAAGATATTTTGGGATGCTTATACACCACATCTGGAAGCTATCCGCAAAGTGATGCCCAACGGTATGAAAGCTTATGGAGGTTGCGGTTATGGTATCTTCGAAGCCAGCGAAGACCTTGTAGGTTACGAATATCTGTGTGTAATGCAGTATTTAGATCCTGATCTTTTTGCCGATATCTTTAAGAAGATTGGAGATATGTTTGTTACCCTTTGGACCGAAATGATAAGACGTTACGATGACATCTTTGTCTTTTACAGAATGGGTGATGATCTTGGATTTAAATCTTCCACATTACTCGAACCCGATACTATCCGAACACATATTATTCCACAATACAAAAGAGTTATCGACATTATCCATGGCAATGGGAAAAAGTTTCTGTATCATAGCTGTGGCAATATATTTAGTATTATGGATGATGTGATTAATGTTGGTATAGATGCAAAACATTCAAACGAAGATCAGATTGCTACTTTCGATAAATGGATTGAAACTTATACTGATAGAATAGGTCTCTTTGGTGGGATAGATGTCAATACTTTATGCCTTTTACCTTACGGTGAAGTATTTAATAAAGTAGTGAAAGATGGCACACTGTTTAGATCAATGGCAAAAGGGTGGGGGCTAGGCTCGGGTAATTCTATTGCTGAATATGTTCCTGTAGATGGGTTTATGGCAATGATAGAAGCTGCAAAGAAAATAAGGATGGATGAGCTCCTTTAATATTATTGATGAGCTCAGTTTAATAAGTCATTTTACTTATGTTCTCTGAACCTGTTGGAATTTTTCCCATAATTATTTTGATTTAATTGAATTAATAAATATTATTATAAATATAAAATGTTGTTATTGAAGCTATAAGTCCATTCCCATCTGCTATTTGTCCATTTGCATCTGCAAATGCAACGTTTGCATAAGAAAATGGGACGAAGTCACAAGCAAATGGGACGAAGTCACAAGCAAATGAGTCGAAGTCGTAAGCAAATGGAACGTTTGCATCTGCAAATGGAACAGTCCCGTCTGCAAATGGAACGTTTGCATCTGCAAATGGAACGTTTACATCTGCAAACGTGACGATAGCAGCTGCAAATGGAACGAAAGCATTCGGGAATGACACAGAAGCATAAGAAAACGACGAGGAAGCAGAAAAAGATGCTTTTTCGTATTCAAATGTTGACAAAATGCCAGAAATATATGAAGAATTTGTTCCCATATTAATGTTCTAAAAGCTGAGGTATTATCCCGTCGCTTGTATAAATGTTAAGTATTGATAAAATTTTTAATCCGATTCGTTTAGGATTTGCGAGCTTAGTTGCAGATTTTTGAAAGCCCCTAAAATACCTAGCTAAATAAGAGACTTCAAAAGTACTGTTTTTTGATTGATATACATATTACAATTCGAATATTTCTTTTGTAAATTAAATGTTAAATAAAAAACACAACCTATTTGTAGATAAAATGAATTTATTTCACAATAATGAGATTTATTATTTATCTTTGCATTTAATATGAAGATTTATAATATAAATGATTTTGGTATGAAGAATAATGTGTTTGTTTGCATATTGATTAATAATCTTTAATTATTATGATAAAAATGAAAGAAAATATAATTGTTTAACAAATAAATAAAAGATTATGAAAAACATTTGCTTATTTCTGGGTATGATTTTAATTATTATTTCTTCTTGCACCAAAGATGTCACGCAAGAAAACAATACAACTGTTATTAATAAGATTAAAATTGGAGAACCAGATCCATCGATAACTATTAAATATATAAATCCCGATACTACCCTCGAATCTTATTATCAAGAACTAAACTTTCCGATTGATATTAATTCGGATGGGATAAATGATTTTGATATCAGTGCTTATTGTAACTACATATTTGGCGGAAGTGTTTTGCAACAATGCAGATTAAGAATAAAAACCTTAAATAACGACAGTTATATTCTAACAGATTCAATTTACCCAAGTGCAACATTTGATGCTAATAATACATTTGTTAGCCAGTCGTTGGTTGACTCGCTTTATCCAAAGGTAATTTATAAAGATAGTATCATAACTATTAACGATATGTGGAAGAAGGGAGATTTTAATTTACTAAGTTCTAATGGTAATTTATTGCCTCCTAATGGTTCAGGTTATACAACTTATTTAGGAGCTTGGAAAGATTTAGATCAAAAGTATGTTGCCATTAGATATAAGAACAATTTGGGATGGATTAAAATAGGAATACTTTATAATAAGTACCTCAAAATATATGAATATGCCCTATCAAATCAATAAAGGTATAAAAAAGGCTCGTTCCATAATGAAACGAGCCTTTTTAATATAGTGATCAAAAGAATTATTCTTCTTCTTTTTCTTGTTCTTCGTAAGCCTTTAATAAAGCAGTTTGAACATCGGTAGGTACCTGTTGGTATTCGGCAAACTTTAAGCCATAAGAAGCTCTTCCACTAGTAAGTGAACTTAAAGCAGTAGAGTAACGATTCATTTCGGCCAAAGGAACTCTAGCTTTAATAATCTGTTTGTTACCTTCGCTATCCATACCCATCACAACAGCTCTTCTTCCTTGCAAATCGGTCATTACATCACCCATTCTTTCGGCTGGAACAACAACTTCAACATCATAAATAGGTTCCAGAATCTTAGGACCGGCATTTTTAAATGCTTCTCTGAAAGCCTGACGACCTGCTAATTTAAAAGCTAATTCGTTAGAATCAACAGGATGCATTTTACCATCATATACATTAACAACGATATCACGAGCATAAGAACCGGTCAAAGGACCAACTTCCATCTTTTCCATGATACCCTTAAGGATAGCAGGCATAAAACGAGCATCAATAGCTCCACCAACTATACAGTTATTATATACCAGTTTACCACCCCATGACATTGTTTCTTCAGTAACACCTCTGATTGGGAATTCTGTTTGATTAGCCATACCTTCAGTATAAGGCTGGATCAACATGTGTACTTCACCAAACTGACCTGCACCACCTGATTGTTTCTTATGACGATAAACAGCTTTAGCGTTTTTAGTAATAGTTTCGCGATAAGGAATCTTAGGAGCTATATAATCAACTTCAATTTTGTGAAGCGTTTCGATATGCCATTTAGCAATATTCAAATGCAATTCACCTTGTCCGCTAAGGATAATTTGTTTTAATTCTTTTGAATACTCAATAGTTAAAGTCTGATCAACTTTATGCATTTCATTTAAGATAGCACCAAGTTTTTCATCATCAGTTGACACCTTAGCTTTAATAGCAGTACGGAATTTAGGATCAGGGAAGATGATAGGTTCTATCTTATCTTCTGAATTTTTACCCGCATTTAAAGTATCATTAGTTTGAGTAAATTTCAATTTAATGGTAGCAACGATATCTCCTGCAACAGCTTTAGTAAGCTTTTCGCGAGTTTTACCTGCAACAGCAAATATCTGAGTAATTCTTTCATTTTTACTATTTGAAGGATTAACCATATCCATTGCTTCGTTCACTTCACCGGCATAGACTTTAAAGAAAGAAACTTCACCTAAATGTTCTTCAATACCTGTTTTGAAAACAAAGATTGAAGCTGGATCAGTTGTTTTGTAGGTTAATAATTTGCCAGCAGTAGTTTTAGTGTTGTGCAATTCGTTTGGTGAAGGAGCATTTTCGCAAATGAATTCCATCAAACGAGCAACACCCATATCATGCTTGCCATTGATACACATTACAGGGAACATGCCTCTGTTAGTAACACCGGCTTTTAAACCTTTTATAAGTTGTTCTTCTGTTAAAGTGCCTTCTTCAAAGAAAATCTCCATCAAAGATTCATCATTTTCAGCAGCATTTTCTACTAAAGTATTGTGTAAAGCTTCTGCTTTGTCTATTTCTGAAGCAGGAATATCTAAAATTTCTGGTTTTCCACCATTCTCTGGGAACTTATACATCTTCATCTTTACGATGTCGATAACTGAATTAAACCCTAAACCGGGATTAACAGGGTATTGACAAATAGTAATGCCATTACCGAAAGACTCCTTTAACTGACGAATAATTTCATCGAAGTTAGAGTTTTCGTGTTCCAGATGATTAACAGCAAAGATTACCGGATTCTTATAGTTATTGGTATAACGCCATGCAAGATCAGTTCCTACATCAATACCACTTGGTGTATTGATAACCATAACAGCAGTATCAGCAACTTTTAAAGCAGCTACTACTTCGCCAATAAAATCATCGAAGCCCGGGGTATCAATGATGTTTATCTTCTTTCCTCTGTATTCTGAATAAAGTAAAGTAGAAGTAATTGAATTCTGACGTTCAATTTCAATTGCTCTGTAATCAGAAACGGTATTTTTATCATCAACAGAACCTCTTCTGTTAATAAGTCCTCCTTCAAATAACATTGCTTCTGCCAATGTGGTTTTACCAGATTTAGCACCACCAACTAATGCAATGTTTTTGATCTCATTTGTTTGGTATACCTTCATTTTAGTTTATTGTATTTATTTAAAATTATTAATTTCAAAAACAGATGGCAAAAATATAAAAAACTGATTAATAATAAAAATAGAAAGTGATAATATTTAATATTATTTCTATTATATAACTTGTATCAATTCTTTATATTTTAATAAATATTTATTTGTATCAAGAAGATTGAATTTCTGATACCATTTCTCTGATAGTATTCCAGGTTGATGCATCCATTTTAGCACCTACTACTTCTATTACTTTACCAGAAAGTACTGAGCCTATTTCTCCACATTTATTTAATGGAAGTCCTTTTACTAAGCCATATAGAAAGCCCGAAGCATATACATCACCTGCTCCTGTTGTGTCAATACTCTTAGCTTTTATAACGCCTACCTCATGAACTTCATCCCCTTTTTTAATTAGCGAACCATTCTTTCCAATTTTAACTACAGCTATTTCGCAATGTTTAGCTATTTCGTGTAATGATTCTTCTGGAGATAAGCCTGTAAAGGCTTTTGCTTCTTCTTCGTTAGCAAAAACAATATCTACATGCTTCTTGATTATATCTTTTAAGAAATCAAGATTAGATTCTACAACATTAAAACTTGCAAGATCTAAAGATACTTTAAGATTCTTCCTTTTTGCTACTTCAATAGCTTTTCTAATCAATTCATGATTCTGTACAAGGTAACCTTCGATATGAAAATATTCATATCCTTCAAATACATCATCTGTGATATGCTCAGATGACAATTCGATAGCTGCACCCAAAAAGGTTGCAAATGTTCTTTCTGAATCAAGACTTACAAGAGCAATAGCTCTCCCTGATTCTGCTTTACCTTTAAAAAGTTTGGGACTAATCTTATTTTTGATAAGATCTTCATGAAAGAACTTCCCAAATTCATCTTCACCAACAGTTCCTATAAAACCTGTTTCGATACCCAAATTAGCTAAACCATGTATGGTATTAGCCGCGGATCCTCCTGAGGATTGTTGTTTTAACAAACTGATAGTGCCTGAAAGAACTCTTTCAACAGCTTCCCTATCTACTAATTGCATACTGCCCTTTGGTAACATAAATTCATTTAATAATGAATCTGAATCAAGAATTGTCATGATATCAACCAAAGCGTTACCCATTCCTAAGACTTTACTCATAAAATTATTTTTATAAAATTTTTGCAAAGGTATTGTTTATTTTAAAATTTTAACTAATTTTGCACTCTCAAATTTAAAAAACACTCCTCCTTAGCTCAGTTGGTTAGAGCATCTGACTGTTAATCAGAGGGTCTCAGGTTCAAGTCCTGAAGGGGGAGCAAAAGAAAGCCTGCAAATAGCAGGCTTTCTTCATTTAAAGCCAATGTATTACATCTATATCATATATTCAATTACTGCTGATAAATATTATCTTGGGTATTAAATGGATTCTTTTCCATTGAATTTAATCTTTAGATAAAAACTTTTAAAGTATTTCTTCTTATAAGAAAATGATTAGTATAAAAGTTGAGAAAAGTAATTTATTGTAATAAAAAAGCCATCTACATAAAAGTAAATGGCTTATTGTTAGTGACTCCACTAGGATTCAAACCTAGAACCTTCTGATCCGTAGTCAGATGCGCTATTCAATTACGCCATGGAGCCAAATGAGTTTGCAAAGATACAAAAATATTAGCATGTTTAGTATATCCGAAACAAAATATTTTTAAAGAAGAAAGAAAAAAACATAATTTTGCTTCAAAAAAATAGGTACTTTAGCAGTCTAATATCAATTAAGTTTTAATCTATCAATAGTATTATAAATAAACAAAATACACTATAATGAATAATTTTATTTTTCAAAATCCAACTAAGATTATATTTGGCAAAAACATTTTAAATAAAGTTGGAGAAGAAGTTATGAAACATGGCAAGAATGTTATGTTGGTCTATGGCAAGAATAGTATAAAAGAAAATGGAGTTTATGACGCAGTAATTGCATCGTTAAAAGGAGTAAACATTACAGCAATAGAATTTCCGGGAGTAAAAGGAAACCCTATTCTTTCGCATGCCCGTCAAGGAGTTGTTAAAGCTAAAGAAAATAATATTGATGTAATATTAGCTGTTGGTGGAGGAAGTGTTATTGACGAAAGTAAAGCAATTGCCGCAGCAGCAGTTTCTGATAATGATGTATGGGATCTCTATTTAGGTAAGGCGGTTATGAAAAATGCTTTGCCGATTGTATGTGTTTTAACTTTGCCTGCAACAGGTTCGGAAATGAATAGCGGTTCTGTTTTAACAAATGATGAGACTCAGGAGAAATTCAGTATGGGAGGGATGTATACTTATCCTAAAGCTTCCTTTCTTGATCCAGAAATTACCTATACTTTATCACTACAACAAACTGCATATGCTTGTTCTGATATCATGTCGCATTTAATGGAAGCATATTTTACCACTACTTCTAAATTTCTTCCAATTCAAAGCGGATATGCCGAAGGAATAATAAAAGGAGTTATGACAAGTATGTTAGCCTTAATGAAAGATCCTAATAATTATGAAGCTCGTGCTTCGTTAATGTGGGGCGCAACTTTAGGTTTAAATGGTATAGGAGCAGCAGGAGTACCCGGTGCTTCTTTCCCTAGTCATGCTTTGGAACATCCTATAAGCGGTGTTTATGATATAGCTCATGGTGCAGGTTTATCTATTACAACTCCAGCATGGCTTAAATTTAAGAAAGATGAAATTAAGGATAGAATATTAATGTTTGGAAATAATGTATTAGGTCTTGATACTTTATCTACAGATTTAGTTATTGAGAAATTAGAGGAGTTTTATAAAAAGATAGGAACACCTATTAGATTTATAGATGCAGGTATTGATTCTCCTGATATTGATCTCTTAGCTTTTCATGCTAATAAAATGTTTAGAGCTTGGGGAAATACTAATTACAATCTGGATGATTTGAAGACTATTTATAAATCAGCAATCTGATAAACCATTCTTATTCATAATAAAAAAGGAGTTGATCAATTGACCAACTCCTTTTTTGTATTAGAAAACCTATTTATTATCTAAAGATTTTTGTATTGTCTCTGTAACCGGCAGCTGTATTGCTAAACCAATCTTGATATTGTGTGCCATTACTCTGAGCCCATGCAGCAAAGTGTAGATAAGCATTGATTATTGCAGATTTCTCTGTAGGGTAATTAAATCTTGTTGCAAAATCAATACCCCAAGGAAGATTATTTTTTGTTTTATAATATCTTCCTGTTGCAGGATTGCTATTGTCTTCACCTGTTCCAAACAGAGCTACATTCATTAAATCAGTTGGAACCATATCAGATAAATGTATTTCATAACCTCTACGTTTGTTTGAGATTATAAAAGGATTGTAAGGTGCTGATCCCAGAACTGAAGGATCAAGAGCTTGTGCTAGTTTTATTACAATATTAATAGTATCAGGTGTGCCATGTACACCACCTATAGATGTATTAATACCTGCCATGCCTAAAGGATTAGTTCCGCTAACATTCTTAAATTGTTTATATACATTATCAGCAATAATAATAACTGCTTTACTTTGATTTATTTCCAATCCATTAGCACTAACATTAATATAATTGTCAGTTAATTGAATACCTGTTACACTTGAAATAGCAGAAGGAGCAATCGGCAATTGGAATCCAAAACCATTTTGAAAGTCAGCGCCTGAAGCACGTACAATAAATTTAGCATCTATTTCAACAACTTTATGACTGGCATTTTCAACTTGATTGATATTATAGTCAATAACAACATCATTCATATCATAATCACCTTTACTTGGCCAAAGATCTTCAAATGCTAAGGTTCCAAAAGTGTTTTGATTAGGGAAATAAGTATTGAAAGCTTTGCTTGCATCATGTGGATAGTCATCACTATTGTCTGGAACACCATCACCATCGGTATCAGGATTAGTTTGAACTATTGGAGGAAGACCGGTATTATCTATAGCTGTAACAGGATTAGATGTTACGTAGAATAAAATATCATTAAAATCATTATCCGAACCATTTTCACGATTCATGTCTTCGAAACCGATAATATATTTTTGTCTTACTTGATCAGCCATTAAAATATTATGACGTTTAAGTGTAGGATTTGATTCATAATTAAAATTAGGATTTGAGTATTTTATCCCATTAGGTGTTCCACCAACTGTTATACCTGTACCTACAGTTCCATTGCTCCATCCATTAGAGATACAAAACCATCCAATACCTGTATTTGCTGGGTATCTTCCTATATATACTTTTGCTCCGGATTGTAGGTTACCACCTCCGTTACCAGGAAACGAAACATTAGGAAATATAATCTTTAAAGAATCAATTTGACTTGCCGAAGTAGGAGGATTATTAACATTATAAGTGTAAAACCCCATAGAATTTAAATATCCTGCTCCTTCTGATACAAAGGTTACGTAAACATCACAAAGTTCTTTTAATTTAGTATCAGTAGGTGTGTTTTGAATATAATCAGGATGATGAGTAGGTACAGACACCGATTCAGGTAATGTAGCTGAAAGATCATGTAAGAATGAGTTATCAATAGGATCATATCCCATTATGTTGTTAGGAACACCATAACTATCATAAGTAGAACACAAAAAATACACTTTACTCAAAGTAGTATGAGGTGTAAGTGGTGCAGCAGGGGTTTTGTTAAGAGTGATTTTCCCACCCAAAGTTAAATTAACAGCTCCATTTACTACAGTAACTTTTGTTTCACTTGGTAATCCAATAAGTTTGGTGGCAACAACAACTTCTTTAATATAAGAAGGAAGAGTACGATTAAATTGTAAGACTCCATTTGAGTTTACAAAACCTGATGTAATTAACATACCTCCATTAAGAGCATAATCTGTTAGGATATCTACTCTAAAATTTGTTACGGGGTTGCCTTGGTTGTCTTGAGCATTAATTGTGAATGCTACATTATTAGTAGTCTTAAAATTGAAATTTGGTGCAACCACTAACTTTTCCATAGTTGTAACACTATTATCTGGAATGCTTTGATTGTTTTCTCCATCTTTCTTACATGATGAAAATATTACTACAATTATTGTAAGTAACATTAGACTTAAGTTTAATTTTTTTGTGTTCATGATGAAATTATTTAATTTATTTGATTTTCATTATTATTTAATACAATACTATCTATAAATTTTATACCAAAGAGGTATTTAGTCTAAATAACAACATTATACAATATTTTAATAAATGCAAGTCTTTTAATTTACGGGACTATTGATTTCAAATTGGGACAAAGTTTGTCTTTGACACAGCTATTATAAAAGAATTTCTTTGATAATAAATATGAATTCTTAATTTTGCACCTTTATAATAATATTGTATGGGAAACATAAATAAATATTCTGATCAATTTATGAGCATGCTTGTAGAGTATGCTCCAAAGATAATTTTTGCTATTATTATATTAATAGTAGGTTTATGGCTGATAAAAAAAGTTGTTGTAATAGCAAGCAAAGGTTTTGAAAAGAGAAAGTTCGACAAGTCGTTGAACTCATTTCTAAGTAGTATCATTAGCCTTGGGCTTAAGATATTGTTGATAATAACTGCAGCCGGAATGGTAGGCATTCAAACTACATCCGTAATTGCTTTGCTTGGAGCTGCCGGTTTGGCTGTTGGATTGGCGTTGCAGGGTAGTCTAGCTAATTTTGCAGGAGGTGTTTTAATACTTATCTTCAAACCTTTTAAAGTTGGCGATACTATTGAAGTGATGGCTCAAAAAGGTATTGTTACCGATATTCAGATCTTTCATACCATACTACAGGGCGAAGAAAATAAAACGATTATCATACCTAACGGGCCTTTGTTGAATGGTGTTATTATAAATGCTACTGCAAAACATAGCTGATATTATCTGTTAAAAATAAAAAACCTCCACCAATTTAATGATGAGAGTCTTTTTAATTACTAAAGATATTTAGTGATTTGGTGATTTTTTTAAAAAGGCTTTTAGGGGTTTAGACTGTTAGACTTTTAGGAAGAAAACAATTAACCACGCCCGTCATTGCGAGGGCGAAGCCCGAAGCAATCTCATTTAGTAAAAAAAAAGAAAGGCTAATAGCCTAAACAGCTAATAGCCTTTCTTCCAACTTTAAGTACTTTAAGTATTTTAGGCACTTAAGGCACTTTTCTTTAAAAGCATTGGAGCGCTTTAAATTTATAAATTCAGGTTAGTTACATAATTACTAAAAACACAGGATCGCAGAAAGCACCCTGATGTTCAGAATATACTGCACACATGTAGAACATATATTCTTTCCCTTTTACTAGTCCATGTAATACTGCACCTGTTGTTCCCTTACCGCCTGCGGTTACAAAAGTATCCCTCTTGCCGTCTTCGTTCAAACAATAGCGAACGATATATGACCGTGCATTAGGAATTTTGCCCCACGACAATATTACATCTCCGGATATTTCACCGTTTACGGCTTCTAAACCACCTCTACCACCATGAGTATGAGGTGTGGTAGAATTAAAACCCGAGTGTAAGATTATTGCCATGTCACCTTTTGCTTCAAGATTAGTGTAGTCAGCTAGTTGACGCATCAGACCAATTAACAGGTCATAAGCTGCATCCCTTGCTACTTTTGTCAGCTCGTCTCCACGAATGTTTAATGCTCCTTTTGTT
>JBAXLO010000124.1:0-13360 GCA_037134755.1 Bacteroidota bacterium
CATGGAATACAACTCCAGTTCAAACAACAAGCATAGCTTCAGGATTAGCAGCTGGAATATATACTGTTTCTGTTACAGATAGCAAAGGATGTTCTACAACTGCATATACAATAATAACACAACCAGCAGCAGCATTAAGTGCAAATATCAGTTCGCAAACTAATGTTAATTGTTATGGACTGGCAACAGGTGCTGCAACAGTAGCTGTAACTGGTGGAACACCAACTTATACTTATTCATGGAATACAACTCCTATAAAAACTACAGCAACTGCAACCAGCTTAGTAAAGGGAATCTATACAATAACTATTACTGATAGCAAGGGATGTACTGCTACAACATCTACAAATATAACTCAACCTTTAGCAGCTTTAACTGCAAGCATTAGCTCACAAACAAATGTTAATTGTTTTGGACAAGCAACAGGATCAGCGACAGCGACAACAATAGGTGGAACATCTCCATATACTTATTCATGGAACACAATACCTGCACAAACTGCAAATACAGCTAACGGATTAGCAGCAGGTATCTATACAACAACTGTTACTGATAACAAAGGATGTTCAACAACAGCATCAGCAACGATCTCTCAACCTTTAGCTGCATTAAACATTACAGGAAATGTTACCAACTCAACATGTACATTAACTAATAATGGTGCAGTAAATATTACTGTTACAGGTGGAACTGCCAACTACAGTTATTTATGGTCGAACAGTGCGGTTACAGAAGATATTACTAACTTACATCAAGGAGATTATACAATAACAGTAACTGACTTTAAAGGATGTTCAACATCTAAGACTTTTACTGTAAATTCAGGCAACTGTCAGCCAATTGCTGTAAATGATATCAATTCAACTACAGAAAATACTCCTGTAAGTGGTAGCTCTCAAACTAACGACACTCCAAGTGGAAACGGTGGTAATGTATGGTCTCTAATTGGGACAAATGGTGGAGCTGCTCATGGAACAGTAACAATAGACACTCTAGGAAACTACACTTACACTCCAAATACAAACTATAACGGTATAGATGTATTTAATTATAAGGTGTGTGATGCTAATGGAGATTGTTCTTCAGCAACTGTTACTATTACGATAACTAATGTTAACAACCCTCCGGTAGCTGTTGACGATAATGCAACTACACCTGAAAACACTCCGGTAATTGGAAACGTATTAACAAATGATAGCGACCCTGACGGGAACACAATTACAGTAACAGGATTTTCAATTGGTAGTACAACTTACACATCAGGAACTACTGCAACAATAACAGGAATTGGAACTATCATAATTAATAGTAATGGTAGCTATACTTTTACACCTTCATCAAACTGGACTGGAACTGTTCCTGCAATTCCTTACGCTATAACTGATGGCAATGGTGGAACAGCAACAGCTAATCTAAACATAATTGTAACTCCGGTTATACATTATGTAGATTTGGGAGTAACTAAAGCATTGACAACACCTAATCCTCTTGTTCCGGGTTATCAGATTAATAAATATGATACTGTAACCTTTACTATCGTTTTAAAGAATTATAGTTCGATATTCGGCACTACAAATATTCAAGTATTGGATACATTGCCTGAAGGCTTAAATTACATTTCTTCAACAACAAGTAAAGGTACTTATTCAGCGACTAGCGGGATATGGGCTATCAATACATTGAATGCTTTGGATTCAGCAATTCTTACTGTAACTGCAAGATTTGACACAACAGCTCAGAACAATGTGTATATAATTTCTCAATCAGGTGTTGATACAAACATATATAATAATACTTCTTTTGCATCTGTTACTGCTAACGGTTCATCTAGTGGCAACGACGGTGGTTTGGAAAGCAATGGTGACTTGGTTTCGAAGATTGCTAAACGTAATTTTGTTCGTCAGAGAGATGGAAATGTTAATCGTTATAATACTACTGAAAATCTTGAAGCGTTTGTAGGTTTACAAAACAAATCTCAAACATTATTGGGTACTCAATCTGATCTATCTTCTTTTATTCCAACTATAGGACCTGCAAATTCAACAGGATATGTAACAACTCCTACTGACTTGATTGGTATTACTAATGCTAACGAAGTGATGGCTGTTGACTACTTTACAAGCACTACTAACAGACAAGCATCTGTATTAGGTATTGCAACAAGTGCAGCAACAGTTTATGGACATACTAAGCTGGTTTGCGATAGATTGAATGGTGCAAGCATAAAAGATGTGAAGTATGTTACAATTAGAGGACATCAGTTTTATATTGCTAATTTGGTTCAAGACAATGGTGAAGTTGATTATACAATTAACTTTATAGCTTACAAAAATGGCACTGTATATAATATAGATAATCAATGGGCTTTGGATAGTTATCATCCAACAGGAAACAACCAGGTGTTAAACTTCCAGGTTTGGTCAAATTCAAATGAATGTACAGTTAAATTAGTTGAAACTATATTGGACAACATGACGAATCTAGGTTTTAATGTTGTACTTAACAATACTCCTCCTGTAATTCCTTCAGTTTATGTTGTGAATGGGGAGTATCAAAATGGAACTATCAGGTTGTTGCTTAGCAATAGCGATAATGCAACTACACTTCAGTTTGCAGGTAACACAGCTACTATTGAAAACGGTACAAGAACTAACTTCAGCACCAGCGAAAACATTATTACAGCCAAATCAAGTGAGATCTACTTAAACATTGGCAATATATTTGATGCAGGTTTTACAATTGCTAACAATGCTAATGCAGGTAAAGATGTGTTGTACTTTGCTGATGGTCCATGGGGTTATGATGTTGATAATTCAGGTACTTCGATAAATAACTTTAGTGTATCTGCGCTTAACAATGTTAATTATGCAAATTGTTATAATGTATTACGTAATGCAACTTTAGATGGTAAGGTGCTATCTTATGCATCATTATTCAGAAATATGAGAGCCGGTAATAAGCCAGTAGATTTGAGCAATTATAAATATATAGAGTTTAACGCATCGGGTAGTGGGGTTTATAATCTTATCATAAGTAAGAAAAGCATTGCTAACTGGAGTGATCAATATAGCATTCCTATTACTTTAACTTCAACTGCTACACATTACAAGATATTATTAAGTGATCTTTACAATTCAGTAGGACAGACAAATTTAATTGCTAGCGATGTTGTTTCGATAGTGTTTACTAAAGTTGGAAATAACAGTTCTTATCAAGATTTTAATATTAGTGTAAATAATCTACATTTTTCAGGAACTGTTGCAGGCATCGAACAAGTTAATGTTAACAACAAAGATGTTAAGTTTAGCATCTATCCTAATCCTGCTGCTGAGCAAACTACGCTTTCATTCAGCATGCCTCAATCATCTAAACTAAGAATAAGTTTATATAATGAGCAAGGAAGGCTTATTAATATAATTGCTGATGAGTACACTACAGTAGGTGACCATACTATAAGTTACAATACAGCTTCTTTGAAAAGTGGTATCTACTTTATTAAGTTTGAAACAGAAGCTTATTTGTTGAACTCAAAGTTGATTGTAGTACATTAAAATAGTATCGATAATGATCAATAGAATCCTGCTTTAGATCATCATAAAAAAGACATTACTGTTAATACTACATACATGATCCCTTTAATAGGAACTTATAAAAGACAATATGGAAGCAGTAAGAGCTAATAATTAAACAATAATTATAGTTTGCTTGATCAGAACTATAATAAGAAAAAAGACCTTTGGTATTCTTATACTTAAAGGTCTTTTTTCTATTACATAGCTTCCCATCAATAAGAGCTGCTTGTAAAAGAATTGTTAAGCTATTGTATGTAATATTAATACAATTGTATTTACTTTGAGAATACTCTCAAATCTATTATTTTTCTTATCTTTAAAATTTATCTTATCATTATTAATACTAATAAGATTTCAAACTGTCTTAGTTTAGTCTATTTATAAGTTGAGTGTAATATTAGTAATATTTACAATGTTATTAATTGTGTTGGTGTTGATATTATATAAATGGTTTTATTATTTTATTTATATTAATAAATTAATTATTTCGTATATATATTTATTCATATAAGTTATATATTAATTAATATCAAATTTAAAATAATTAGATTCATATATATATATTATTATAATTTATATTAAATATATTAATTCTTAAATATATATTTTACTTTCGTTATAATAATAAATAACATCTTACATTTAATATTTCATTACATTATAGAAATAGGATATTAAATTATAATTACTAATAATTATATATTAGATATAATTAAATATAACCCAAAAAACAATCGTGTTATAACTTTTGGAAACTAAAATTATTACACTATAAAACACGAGAACTGGGTCTTGTACAAGGTCATATAACTTATCAAGAAAAAAAGAATGATACAGAACGACAACAAACAAAAATAGATAAATTAAAGGAAAATTACAAAAAGATAGATCGTGATTGGCGAAGGAGATTAGATAATTACAATGCGATGGCAAATATATTTGATAGATTTACCCCTCGTTCGATGTTAACAGATGAAGAATATGATATGTTACCCTATGTGACATTAGAAGATTTAATAGACATCTTTGTAAATGGAATGAAGTATGACCATATTTATATTATCGACCCAACGTGTAATAGTTGTAAGTTTGATGGGAATCGTTCATCAAACTTACTAAAAATGACAGCCCACAATTATAGAGAAAGGGTAAGAACAAAAACAAACAGACCCTCTTTTTTACCCATTGAATATGTGAAACGATATAATAATCCATCGGAAGGTTCCAATCGACCAAGAGATACGATAAAGGATTATAAAAAAACAAAATCAATAGGTGGGAGACGAAAGCATAACAAGACGAAAAGACGACGGTTTAAGCATTAGCCCTTTGAGTACAAAAATCATAAAAATTTCTATAAATAATGTGAGTTCCAGCTTCAATTTCAGGGTGTCCCAGAATACAAAAAACCTTGTCACTATATTGAAACGCAATAGGAGTTCTTTTTCCGTCAAGCATAATAGATGCCAATGCGATAGCAGATTTTCTTTTTGGTTTTACAGGTAAATTACTGAAACAAAATTTCAAATACATTTCGTTTTTATCGTATAATTTAACATTGTTGAATAAAAAAGAATCGGTTTCTATTTTGGTGGGTAATGGATCGCATACAAAATGGTTAAGGGGTTTCAATGTGCCTCCATTAATAATTGTGAGCAATTGACTCCCAAAGCAGATTCCCAATACAGGAACATCCAAGTTTAGCATATAATAAATATCAAAACTATATTGCGAAAGAACATCTTTCTGTAACATCATTGGGGAACCGGATAAAATAATTCCTGTAATTTTCTTTTTCATTTTCGTAAGTAAATCATAATCAACCCTTTTTGTTTCTATAAAAGGAATGCGTAGATGTTGTAACGTATGACGGACTTGTACAATAAAAGAGAGTTTATTTCCATTTGTGGAATTATTAATCAAAAGAATCATATATTTTATATAACGAGATTAATCTAAGAAATCCATAAAGAATATAGTTTGTTATTTGAATTCATAAATAAACATTCGTATATCCATTTATCCATGGACATTAAAGATTGTTCGCGAATACCTGTGTTTGGATTGACAACAGCAAATATTTCGTTTTCATGATCATATATTTTTTTCTCAATACACGTGCCGTGAAAGTCTACCATTCTCATAGCACAATAAGGGGTAACAATAAAGGTAGCGGAGTATCGTACCGTATCATCATCCCAATTCCAACAAGACTTATGAAGTGTTTTTGTTTGTTTTTTACATTTATCAGAATTATTTGTATTGTCGAATGGATTGACGAAAATGATATCATAAGATTTACTAGATGATATCATTGTAAGGTGTCCGTATCGTATGCGTTCTAAGAAACGTGCCGTAATTAATACAGTATCTGTGATAATACAAGAACAAGTATCTTTTTGGTTATTAAGGATGATTCGCAATGATTCTAAATACGCAGAGACAATAGCAGAGGTATCCTTAATATCGATAAACTCGTAGTTGATGATACCATAACGATTGAATTGAGCCTGAAGGAAAACCTTTCTGATGGGGAACCGAGGGTTATGAATAACTAAGAAATTCATCGCTTATTAGTATTTGTTGCGATATTTCTTAGTGAGTTTTGATTTCATTTTATTTTGTTTCACCCTTCTTTTAGAAACTCTCCTTTTTGTATTTTTCTTAGATCCCTTTTTTGTATCCTTCTTAACTCTCCTTTTTGTATTGGAATAAGATATTTGTCGTTTGCGTTTATGATTGTTGTGACTGGAACCACCTGCCATAACACCTATGGCGGGTGTTAAATTTGCTGTTACATAGGGAAGATGACATGGGTTATTCGGTTGTGCTTGTGGTACAAGAATCAAAAAAGATAACGAAACGGAAAAGCAAAAGTCTAAAATATCATTTGTAAAACATATAGAAGAGCCAGCAATGCGAGGATTACATGAAACATTAAAATAACGAAAATTCTTAGGTGAATAAGTTGGGCGATAATGGTTCCAATAAATATTAATAGAGTTAAATACATTATAAATTGGATATCTGATACCATCTATTTCTTGAGTTGTCGCTTGTTGGCCACCTTGTTCAGGAACACTATTAACAATAATAGGTCTATTGTAATCTGAAAATAAGAGTGGATATTGAGTTGGTTCTATTCCCGCACGTATGTTTGTTAATGTCTCCGTGTCTCGCATTTTGACAAAAAACCCAAGACGGGGATGAGGTATAGTATGATATTGTATTTTTAAAAAATTTTGTAACCAATCGCATAATGTTTTCTTTAAATATAATAAAACAGGAAGAGCTGGGTCTACTAAATTCACGTCGGCATTGGGTTCGGGTGGTCGTCTATTTTCATTACTAATTCTAAATATATCATTATAAATATCATGGCAACTTATACCTTTACCTAAAATAAATTCATGATTTACGAATATATGTTTAGTTTGGGTTGGGTCGCCAATATTAATAAATATATAATACAATGATACATTCATCGATAATTCACGTGTAACACCCTCTCCTCTTATACGATAAGAAACAATTATAAAAAATTGACGAACAACAACCTCACCATCGTACTCATTCATACACACACACACATTTGGGAAATTTAAATATTCCAACTTCTTTTTTGTGCCACCATCAACAAATGTGGCAGCATTTCCAGTATTTTCTTTAGTAGTCCAAACTGCGTTACTATGATTAAAAGCTTCCCCATTCAAAGAAAGTTGTGTAGATTCATCTACCGTCAATCCAACATTACCGGATGTTATTTGTTCATCTGGGCTATTATTTACCGCATTGGCGTATTGTTTTTCATCCATAAACCCAAATTTGGCACATTCTTTTTCATACGAACTACCTCCAATATTACCCTTACTTCTTAGTGATTCGTAAGTAACATTTCCATTTGGATATATTTGACGAAATGCTCTATTAGCAACCTTGGCAATTTCAGTTGCTACCGCAACAGATGTTCTGTCTTTATTACAAGCATCATGACACATATCGATTGGTAATTTCAAATATAAATAATCTTGAACTAGAGGACGGCATTGAAAACTACAAAATTTTCTATAATTCGGTTGTCCAGTTTGAGGACCATTTGCTGGTTGACTAATATTTGTAAATGCTTCATTGTATTTTACACCGACTGCGTAAGTAGTCAAAAATGTTCTTAAATTTTCAGGCAGATTCTCAATCGGTGCTATACGTTCGAATCCAAATGAGATTGTATCATCGCTAAAACGAATTTGATATCGTTCATCTGGTGGTATTACACCTAATAATCCTGTTATAATTGCGTAATGTTCATTATTAAAATTGTTAACATATGTACCCATAGTTATATCATCAACATCACCAGTTGTGATACTGGCAGGAACAGCATCACCGTTTCTAGAACCTATCATCGTTTGTGGCCTACTATTTATATAATCGTCATATGCTTGTATGACAACACTTTTATATGCTCCATTCCAATTATCCGTGGGCATTTTATTATTTGAGGCTGAACGTAGAGAAGGTTGAAACATAACCGTTTTATATAATATTTCAAAATCACCTTGAGTTATAATACTACCTTCTGGATTTATTGTATATTCTACAATACGATTATATGTACGGTATATATCTTTATACTCAGTTGTTTCTTTGCTAGGATTATATAGAATCATTCTATAATCGGGGTCTATATATCTAATATTACCCTGGGCACCTACAGTAATAGGTAACGAAACCGACGATAGTATAGACGCGTTATTTTCGGTTAATAATGATATCATTCTTTGTCGTAACCCGATGAAAGTATCTATACATGATCGGAATTCCGGATCGGTCGCATTAGCAGCATAAATATATGATATTGTCTCAGCAAACCTTTCGGGAAGTATGTTATGGCCATTTATAGCTTCGTTTTTATTGTTATATACCGACACTACTTTGGAGAGTTCTCCACTTGTAAAATTTTTTCTAGTAGTTCGTAAAACTACATAAGATTCTCTTGCCTTTTTATTTAAAAACCTTTCTTTATGATTTAATGTAAGTGATAACATTATAAGTGGCATAAAGGCCGAGAATGTTGCGTTTTCTGTACAAAACCCTTTATCGTGACCACCCTCATTTTTACATTGCTCCATTGTTAATATTTCAGCACCTGTGACGATTCTGTAATCATCTGCGTTTTCAAATACTACAGATGACATAAATTCTCCATCAATCGGTTGTCCTGAGTCATCAACTATCATATTTGCCTTAAATACAATATACGCCATGACAATTCCTATCCAATCCATAACAATTTTTTTACCCTGAAATACTTCTTCTTCAATCCAAATAGGGTCATCTGACAAAATACTTTTAACCTCCATTTCTCCAATAGGTCCACCTTCTGGACCACATGGAGTAACGATAATTTTACGCATATTTTTAATTAAATTTATTACTTGGGTTTCAGAAGGCATTGCACCTCCAAGTTGTCCTGTCGTCCTTGGTCTTGTTACTTCTTCTAGATACTGATGCGGATTATCTATGAGTTGTTGTTGAATACGTTCATTATCTATTGTTTCTTGAGCAATAGCACGATCCCATTCTTCGGGAATCACTGTTTCATCTCCATTATTTTTTGTAAATTCTGATGTTGAATACAATCTATAGCCTGGTCTTGAATCATTCTCTTTAAAATCACGTTCGGTGAAACTACTATACACCGAATATGGAATAGTCATTCGTTGTTCTTGTATATATTGTAATTCTAGTGGTTCTCGTGGTTCTATTTTGCTTAATTCATTAAACATATTAAAATAATCATGAGAAGCTTCCATTATAGTATTTAAAGTAACATCTCGCGGTAATTCTGATATACGTTCAATATAACGACCATAACTGGACTTGTAATATGGTAATCGTGATATATAACCTTGTAACTGATCCATTGTTATTGGATCATACGTACCATCTCTTCTTATCCCGTATTTTAAATTAAATATTGATAAAAATAACGATGATGGTATTGTTATTAAATATACATAAACATAATCCATGTTACTATTCAATTCATGTTCTATTCGTTCTACTAAACCACCTGTAATTTCTGTTAATGGTTGCCATGGTACAGATTGTCTTAAAAAGTAATACAGGTTAGCCCATAAATTTACACGATAAAGGAATATATTTTCGACCCTGTCTAGTACGGTATACAACATATTATCTCGGTCAGTAACGCCCATTTTTTCAATAGGGTTAAATATATAGTAAATATTTTTCATAATAACGTTCCATAAAGAGATTATACGTTTCTCTGACTTTGGTAAGCTTAAATTTTTTTTTAAGTGTAATCTATAGATAATTAGACGAAATAAATCACTAAAAAAGGAGTTCAATTGAGTTATTTTGGAATCTATTAGTATGTTTATCCCTTCTCGTTGTCTCTCTTCTTGTCCAACACGTCTTTTGTAAAACCCGAATTTATAGTTTACTCGTATTGTAATATAATCGTTAACGTATTTACGAATTTTCTCATTATATAAGTATGCTATTAGTGCTTTATATTTATCCGTTATTTTTGGGGGGGTGTCGTTTTTAGTTGTAACGGGTTTTACAAGAATAGACATATTTTTACCCGTTACATCTGTTCGTGATAAAGGGTCACGTAAATTGATTTTTCGTGATGAAATATTACGTGAATTGATTCTTCGTGATGAAGTATTACGTGAATTGATTGTTTGTAATGAGGGACTACTATGAATGGTTGCTAATCTCGATCCATCTACTATCCTTTCATCTATTGTTCCATCTATCCTTTGATTTAATGGATTAAATGGATTAAATGAATTTGACATAATTATTATCTATATATTACCACAATAATTTATCTGCCCACCATCCGCGGGTCCCCCGAATCTTTCTATCTTTATTGTGTCTGATTTTGTATAATCTTCTTCTTGTTTTTGCATACCCTTCCCCACATTTTTTTATATAAGTTGGAAAATCATTCATGCCCCTCGCACCTACACTGGCAATAACCTTACCCCTTCTCACAACATCAATCTTTTTTGTTTTATTGTTTGAAGGAACAACTTTGACTCCATATTTTCTTGCTTGTTTGTAAGTATAAGGTGTAATTGTGTATGGCATATATTAATAGAGAGATAAAGTATACCATCTATTTTAATATATACAAATCAGGTATGCGGTCATAATACACCATTTCATTAGAGAGTAAATTATTTAAATTCCACAAGTAATTTTTGTTTTCTTGAACTATATACCAATTTATATTTTTATTTTTAGATACGGTATAAAAATCCCATCCATAAGATGGATTAGATACAATATCTTCCCAATAGATAGAAGGATTGGACCCTAATAAATAATAATTCCAATCTAAATGTTTATTTTTGGATACAATATTCCAATTGACAATACCATTTTTTGATAAAAACCCATAACTCCATCGTTGATTTAAAATACCTTGGGGATTACGTTCGATCCATTCCCACGTAAGATTGGGATTTTGTAAAACAGATGTGTAATACCATTTATGTACACTGTCTCCATTTTCTGGATTGTCTAAGATAATGTCCATTGTTATATTTTTATTTCGTGAGAGGTAATAATAAGACCAAGGTAATTCCGTATTTTCATTGACAATGTCCCAAGTGATATTTGGATTGATTGATAAATTTGTAAAATCCCAATCCTTATCCATATTTGATTCTATGTCTTCCCACGTAATCGACGGATTGGTAGAAATCATATGCATATTCCACTTTTTGTCGGGATTATTTTGAATAATATCCCACGTGATATTTGGATTGATTCCTACCATCTGATAATTCCACGGTATATCTGGATACTCTTCAATTATATCCCATGTGATATTTGGATTGGCGGATAGATTCGTGTAATCCCAAGGCATATCTGGATACATTTCGACAATGTCCCATGTAATGTGATGATGTTTTGATAAAGAACTATATATATTACGAATAGATAATGGTAGATCACGTCCATATGTAATCAACAATTCTAAACATTCTTCATAATAATTTGTCATAAAATCATAATAGACAAATTATTTAATATCTTATTATTCATACTTTAGGGAGGTATAACTTTGGTTTTATAGTAATGGACTGCGATTAAATGTTCTGCGTTGTTAATGGTATCAAAAATACCATATTCTTCGTTTGAAATGGCTCTATCGTGATACAATTTGATATTAAAATCATAGCCACTGTTATGAATAATAGAATATAAGTTTTCACAAATTAAATGACAATTTTTCTTTAATGCCTCAACATCTATATTGTAAACATATATTAATGCTTTATAAACGATTTCATTTCTGGGCGTAGAACATAACAATCCATGAAAAATATTTCCCCCCCCTCCTTGAACGCTGACAAATTGATATCGTTGAATAATATTTTCAATATTGGTTGTTATCATTGCGTCGGAATCAACATAAACCCCCCCTTGAATATATAAATAATAATAACGAAACAAATCGGCTCTATGCGGTCCCGATGGCATTTCATAAAATTTTTCAGCAATGTTTGGGAATTCTTCTAATGGATTATCTTGAAAGTATTGGATAATTTCAGAATCGATGTAATGTTCATAACTCCAATTTTGCGAGGCAAATGAACGAAATTTTTCTTCAATATATGTTGGTAATCTTTCATAAGAAGTTTGTATAAAGCATTTGGGTATGGTTTCTATAGTTTGGTTGTCATCTTCCAGTAGTTGAAGGTCGGCGTATGGATTAATTGTTTTATACACTTGATAAATTCTTTCATTCAATTTATCTTCTGTAAAATTATAACAAGCAAAACCATATGCGTTTTCTGCCATTATAAGGCATTCTTCGTAATGTCTCAATACCCATCTTGTTTTTTCAACTAAATCGGATAAGTCTTTTCTGACTGGTACATAATGTTTATATGGTATCAATTCATCGTGAAAATATTCTATATATTCCCTATCTACCAATAATAAAGGTCTCTTTGAAAATAATAAATATTTCAGTCTCCCTGAATATCCATTTCCTCCAATATCAAGTAAACATTTATATTTTAGTAATTCAGGTAACGATAAAAAGGTTGGGGTTGTATTATCTATAACGCCATCTACATGAGATACATGGACAATATCAAATAAATCGGGATATTTGTTACCTATGGTTTGTAAAAGAGGTCGAGTTCTATGTTCAATTACATCAGATAACGGAGAATATATATTACCATACCAACCCACTTTATTTACAGTAGGTGGTATAGACGATTTCTCTATTATTTCATTTTTCATTTCTTCGAATGAATCGATAGATGCGGAAGGCCAAAACCAGAACGTCCAATCAGGTCCACAAAATTCCTTCAAAGATGATTTTGTTTTACTATAAGCCATTGAATATACTTTATCCCACGTCTGAAGTTGAGGGTAACCTCTATCATCAGGTGAGTAATTAATATTTTTTATGCGTTCGTCACCATACTTTTCGGAACATTTTTTGAATAACATCCGAAGTCCAATGTTTTTTTCTCCCATTTAATAAATTGATATATAAAAAAAAATCCAATGTCTCCGTTTACCAATATTATTTTTATAATATTGGCGTATTATACAAAATGAGTATTCGGACAGTGTCAAATTACAATTTCGAATATATAGTAGCTATAACTCTAGATAAAAGTGATAACATCTATGTATTGGATTATTTAGTTACTGATGCGAGTCACGTATTAAGTTATAATATATACAAAATCGTAAATAATCAGGTGGAAATAGTTACACTA
>JBAXLO010000125.1:0-13277 GCA_037134755.1 Bacteroidota bacterium
AGATATAATAATGGTTTTAGATAGGCACGACCAACTATTTTGTCTATTACGCCTATTTTTACAATTAATATCAAATGTTTATTGTATGTATAGAACAGCTATGTCGCAATTTGAAAAACTTAAGAGCTTTCTCAATTTATTTTTACATAATAATTTTATTTTAGGTTGTGATGCTAAAAAATAGTATCAAAAATAAATGTTATTGCAAATAGTTTTTTTAAGAAACGACTAAACAATATGCTTTTGGTAAACTTCATTTTCAGGAAAGCATAAATTAAATTACAATGCACAAACTTTTCCTAAGTTTGCATAAATAAATTTACTTTTGAGCACATTTTTTAAAGATTATGCATTATAGGCGTTTTAAGACACAATTTTTAAAAAAGGTTTGTTGATGAAAAATGTCTTTTTGCATATTTTTTTCAGTGTTGGGCTTAATACAATCTTTTTGGTATTATTTTAGAAAATGTATGCCTATAACATTTTTATTTATGCAAACCTAGGAAAAGTTTGTGCATTGTAATTTTATATTGACAATATCCTTTCAGAGTTTCATATTTACACTATATTTTATCAAATAAATTAATAAAAAGTTCTTTGTTAATTTAATTTATAGTGTTGGTAATTAATTAATAAATGATATTAACTACTATTTCATTAATATATTTATATTATGTCTGAAACAAATGTTTTTAATTAATAAGAAATTAACTAAATAATATATAACTTTGTACTTTATTTATTTTAAAAAAAACTCTATTAAAAAACAATTTTAGGTCTAAACTTCAAAACAATAACATTTATGAATGAAACAAAAATCAATGCGAGAATAAATAAAACGATAAATGCAATAAATACAATTCAGAAATTTCCGCAGGAGAACATTATAGCTTATATTAAAGCCAGTAATATTGCAAATAAACGTTTGCCGATAGAACCTAAGATTCAATTGGTTATTGATAGGTCTGATATTCCTTTTAACAACATCATAAAAGTTTTTACTAACAAAAAAGCTGATATTTTGGGCGGTAGTTCTGAAGTGGTGAATTTTAATGAAATGAGACCCTATTTTTATTTAAATCTTAAAAAATTTAAAGCTAAGGTGAGAAAGTTGATGCCTAGAAATAAAACTATTTTGGTTTTATTGAATTTAAATAAAATAAGTGATTTTCAAAGATATACTCAGAGTACTCTTTTAACAAATCTTGAGGCAATAATTATAAATATTGAAAAAACACCTAAATTAGCCTCACTGCTAACAGAAGCAACTGCTTTGAAAAGTCAGGTTGAAAATCCTTTAAGTGTTAAACAGGAACAATTTACAAATATTAAATCCGACAGAACAAAAATGACAACCGTTTTAGGTGCTTTAAAAATTTGTTTGCGTGCTAACTTTGGTACTTTTTTGGAAACTTATGCTGATAATCCTGAAGTTATATTTCAATATTTTCCGATAGAAATCTTATTTAAGAATGTAAAATCGGCTGATACTGTTAATAAAAATCAAAAATTGATAGTTAATCCGGAAACAAATGTCTTTTGTATCAACGATTTTAAGATTTCAAAAAATGGATTCGTAAAAGTTGATTGTAGGGGCAAAGGTTGGATGAAAATATGGCGTTCGTTTAATATTGTTACGGTTGCACCGCAGGGAGTACCAATGGTTAAAGCAAATTGCAAAGATATTTTTGCAAATGGTAGATTGGGAGCTCTGAATAATAGTTATATAATGTGTGAAGTTGAAGGTCCGTTAGATTTAGTAAAAATAATGCTTACCTCACGTCCGAAAAAAAGAGGAAAGTAGATATAAAATAAAAAGCCTTGTCAATTAAGATTAACAAGGCTTTTAAATTTTAGATTCGTTTATATTTACGAGATACGAGAATAACCTTTCATAATACCACGGCTTGAACGACCAATGAACGATAATATTTCATCTCTTTCGGGAGTAGCAGCCATTTCAGCTTCTATTACATCTGTAGCCTGACTTACATTTAGACCTTTTAAATATATAATACGATATATATCTTGTATATCTTTTATCTTTTCTGAACTAAATCCACGACGACGTAAGCCAATAGAATTAATACCGACATAAGAAAGTGGTTCGCGTGCACATTTAGTATATGGAGGAACATCTTTACGAACTAATGAACCTCCAGAAGTCATAGTATGTGCACCAATATTTACAAACTGATGAATAGCAGTCATGCCACCAAGAATAGCCCAATCGTCAATAACGATATGTCCGGCTAAAGTAGTTGCATTACCTAAAATACAATTGTTGCCGATAACACAATCATGAGCAACATGAACATAAGCCATCAAAAGACAATTATTTCCTACAACAGTTTCCCAATTTGCTTTAGTACCTCTATTGATAGTAACAAATTCGCGAATAGTAGTATTATCACCTATAATTGCTGTTGTTTCTTCACCTTTATATTTTAAATCCTGAGGAATTGCTGATATAACAGCACCTGGGAAAATCTTACAGTTCTTCCCAATCCTAGCGCCTTCCATTATAGTAACATTAGGCCCTATCCAAGTTCCTTCTCCGATTTCAACATTTTTATCTATTGTAACAAAAGGTTCTATTACAACATTTTTTGCAACTTTTGCCTGTGGGTTAACGTATGCTAGTGGCTGATTCATTTCTATTTTTTTTATTAATATTTATGTTTATTAATTTGCTCGTTATTCAGCTATCTTAACAATCTGAGCAAGCATTTCGGCTTCCATAACAATTTTTGTGCCAACATAAGCAATTCCTTTCATGTGGCATAAACCTCTACGGATAGGTGATAATAAATCTAATTTAAATATCAAAGTATCACCTGGTACAACCTTATTTCTAAATCTAACATTATCAATTTTTAAAAAGTATGTTGCGTAATTTTTAGGATCACTTACAGAACTCAAGGCCATAATACCACCTGTTTGAGCCATAGCTTCTATTTGCAAAACACCTGGCATAACAGGTTCGTTAGGAAAATGACCGACAAAAAAGTCTTCGTTCATCGTTACATTCTTTAATCCTACAACATGTTTGTCACTCATTTCAATAATCTTATCAATTAATAAAAATGGATGACGATGTGGTAATATCTCTTTTATCTGATTAATATCATATAAAGGAGGTTTATTTAAATCAAATTGAGGTATTTCTTTTTTTAGTATCTCCTGTTTAATTTGTTTCTTTATAAGTTTTGCAAATTCAACATTGGAGCTATGTCCAGGACGACTAACAATTACATGTCCTCTAAAACGTTTGCCAACTAAAGCCAAATCTCCTATCACATCTAATAATTTATGACGGGCAGGTTCGTTTTTAAAATAAAGCTCCAAGTTATTTAAAATGCCTTCTTCTAATACTTCAACAGATGGTTTCTTAAATAAACCTGCTAATCGTTCGAGTTCTTCTTTAGAAATGACTCTGTTTACAAATACAATTGCATTGTTATAATCACCACCTTTGATAAGATTATTATTTAAAAGGTATTCTAATTCATGAAGAAACACAAAAGTCCTACAAGGAGCGATTTCAGTTTGGAATTCTTCTAATTTATATAAAGAAGCAAATTGAGTATTTAAAACCTTAAGTTCGTAATCAATTAGTACAGAAACTTTAAATTCTTTACTTGGAATAATAACCATTTCAACTTTCTTTTCAGCATTATTATATGTAATGTTGTTAGTAATATCAATGTATTCCTTATCTTCTTCCTGATCTATGATACCTGCACTTAATAATGCATCTACAAATAGTTTTGAACTTCCATCCATTATAGGAGATTCAGAACTATCCATTTCAATAAGTATATTATCTATACCCAAACCAAAAACTGCAGCTAATACATGCTCAACAGTTCCTATCTTTACACCTTTGTATTCCAAACTTGTACCTCTAGATGTATCACATACTAAATCAGCATCTGCTGGTACTAATGGAGAGTTCTCTATATCTACTCTTTTAAACTTATACCCAAAATTAACCGGTGCCGGTTTGTATGTTAAGGTAACGTTTTGCCCTGTGTGTAAACCTGTACCTGATACAGTTACCGGTTTACTAATTGTTTTTTGTTTTTCCATCATACAGTCTGCAAAATTAACAAAATATTAAAAATAAATTAAAGAAAACTTCATATAGTGAAGATTATTTTCTTAATGAAATGAAATTAAATATATTAATTAAGTTAATAAACTTAGAGATACTATCATTAAGCCCATTTATATTTCATTTCTTCTGTTTCCTTTATCTTATTATTTTCAATAAGCCATTGAATTACTTTTATAATCTTATCTTCGTCAGCATCTATTAAAGTAACAATTTCTTCTACAGTAAGGTTATTATCTTTTATAATTGGTTTTATTTGATTTACAATAAAATCAAATTCCAATTCACTAAGTTCAATTTTATTTCTATTTAAACAAATATCACATTTTCCACATCTTTTACTTTCGTTTTCGCCAAAATATTCCAGTAATATCTGGCTTCTACATTTAGATTTAGAATTAACAAAGAATTTTATGGCATCAACTCTTTTTAAAGCATTTTCTTTTCTTATCTCATAATTTTCTTTAGATATAAAAATATCCTTCGAATCAATACGTTCTGATGTGTATACTATATAAGGTTTGGTGTTTTGAGGAATATATGTTATTACATTATTCTTATTTAACACTTGTAACGAACGAACTACTTTATCAACATCAGTATCTAGTCTATTAGAAAGTTCTTTTTCGTTTATCCTTACAAAATCTGTAAATACCCCCCCATAAGATCTCAACAATGTCTTAATGAAGTTATCATAGGAAGGATTTTCAATTTGAAATCTATATAAATCTTCTTTATTTATATTAATGAATATTCGGGAAGGTTGATTGAAATCTTCGGATAAAAGTATATAACCATCCTTCTCTAGAAACTTCAAAGCACTATAAGTTGATAATTGGTTAAAATTATATTGATTACAAAATGTTTTTAAATCAAATTCAATACTAACATCTTTTCCTCCACCTATTGGCAATTGGCAATAATTCCCCAAAGCTGTATATACATTCTTTATATAGCTTTGTTCAGGATAGGATGTTTTAAAGTTTTCATCCAACGAAAGTAAATCTGCATTATTATATAATAGTATTGACATTGCTTGTTCGCCGTCACGACCGGCTCTTCCTGCTTCCTGAAAATAAGCTTCTAAAGTATCAGGGATGTCTAAATGAATTACAAAACGCACATTGGATTTGTCGATGCCCATACCAAATGCATTTGTAGCTACTATAACTCTTTTGGAGCCATTCATCCATGCATTTTGTGCTTGTGTTCTTACTAATGGATCTAATCCTGCATGATAAAAGCAAGCACTTATTTTATTTTTTGATAGTATATCTGCTATTTCAATTGTCTTTCTTCTACTTCGTACATAAATGATTCCTGATCCTGTTATTTTATTGATTAACCTTAGTGTACGGGCATATTTATCTTCATTTTTAATTATATAATAGGTTAGATTCTTTCTAACGAAGCTATATTGGAATAGATTTTTCTTTTTAAAATCTAATTTGTCCTGAATATCGTTTACAACTTCGGGAGTAGCAGTTGCAGTTAATGCTAATAATGGAACATCTTTTACAAGGGTTCTTATTTCAGCAATTTTTAGATATGGTGGTCGAAAATCATAACCCCATTGAGAGACGCAATGAGCTTCATCTACAACTAATAAATTAAGCTTCATCTTGCGTAAATGTTCTTTAAAAGTGGTAGATTCAAGTCTTTCGGGTGACACATAAAGAAACTTTACTTCTCCATATACACTATTATTAAGAGCAATTTCTATCTCGTTAGGATGCATCCCTGAATAGATTGCCACTGCTTTTATACCTCTTTTTTTAAGGCCTTCCACCTGATCTTTCATTAAAGATATTAAAGGAGTTATCACAACACAAATTCCGGGCTTGTACATTGCAGGTACCTGAAAACAAATAGATTTGCCTCCGCCTGTTGGCAGCAAAGCAAGCGTATCATTCCCATCCAGAACAGAGTTTATGATCTCTTCCTGCAAAGGTCGGAAATTGCTATGACCCCAATACTTTAGTAATATACTTTTTAACGGCAAAATATTCGTATTAAAATAAGGATACGAAGGTACGCTTTTATTCAATGCAATAATATTATTTAATACAATATTTTTTTAAAAAAATAAATGAGAAAAAATAAGCACATAGGATGAAAAGGTTTATATGAATATTTAGATTCCTAAATTATTGGTAAAGCCATTACTGTAAGTTTCTGATATAATATATTAATTGGTTATTAATTGAAATTATTGCTAAAAGGATTGACTTGTAAAGTTAAACGACGGAATTTTAGTCTTTATTTATCCATTAGTTTAGGTTATTTATTGACATTGGCATTGTATCAATGAGGTGTTGAAGTTAGAAATGGAGCGTAGTGATATATTTACCGGGTGTAGCTAGAATTTTATAGGAACTTGTAATCTATTCATTGACTTAAATAGAAAATTAATAGAGCTTATAATAGTATTTAAGGTCAGTTCTTATTCATTTATAAGTATTTAAATGAGATTTATAGAAGTTGAAAAGTTATTTATAGCGTTTAATAAGAATTTTAATGGTAATAAATAGTTATTCATTAAGTTCAAATGGAAAATTATTGAAATTGAAAATTTAGGTTATTTTTCAGGATATTTTAAATTAAATGTTGGAGGCGTAATAGTAAAAATTACTGCTATCAGATGCCATGGAATTACAGTATAAAAGAAGCATGGACACCGGTAGCTCGTAAAATACATAATGTTACTTATTATGGCATTATTACAGAGCTAACACAATATCCATCTGTATTTGTTAAAATCGACTGGGTTAAAAACCAGTTTAAAAAACCAGAATTAATAGTAGATGAAGAATATGATGGAATTATTGTAAAATAATCTATTAAATGTATAGTAGTTGAAATAGGGTTCAATTTCAACTGGATATATGGTCGGGTTACCGGCACACTCTACGAAGAATATTATCATAAAAAAACTAAAAATAAATACTTTGTTGGTAATCAAAAAAAAGAAAAATTTAAAAGCATAAATGAGAATGATGAAATTTATTTTTCTAAAGATGAAGATAATTCAATAAAACCTGATTAGATGCGATCTAACGAGTAAAAACTCCAAGAAATTGAGTAAGAACTCCAGGAAATAATAAAAAGAATTTCAATCGGACCATATCGAATTCCAAGCTATAGAATAAAATATTAAAGAAATCGTTTCCAAACTCCAAGAAATATAGTAAGAACTCCAAGAAGTTGAGTAAGAACCTCAGGAAATGAGTAGCAACTATAAGAAATCCATTCAGAACTCAAAGAAATTGTATAGGAACTTCAAGAAATAGTATAAAATATTCAAGAAATTCAATACAAACTCTAAGCAATACACTTCAATATTGAAGAAATTTGACAAAATTTATAAAATAAGAAATTCAATAAGTTAATAAATTACTGAAGTAGAGACTTTGTATGCAACTTCTCCACAGAAAATAATATAATAACTTTCATCATTTAGTTGATAATGACTCTTTTTTTTCTCATTTCCTCTACAGTGTCCGATATTCAGTGCAGAGTCGAGGATATCTTGACGACCCATTAATAATAGCAATACTTTCATAAATTAGTAGTACTTTTGCAGTTTAATAATAATCTATGATTTCAGTTGACGGACTAACGGTAGAATTTGGAAGTACTACTCTCTTTAAAGACATTTCATTTTCAATAAACGATAAAGAACGAATAGCCCTTATGGGCAAAAATGGTGCAGGCAAATCTACGCTGCTTAAAATACTTGCAGGTATTAAAAAACCTAGCAGAGGTAATATTTCGGCACCCGGAGATGCAATAATTGCGTATCTTCCACAGCATTTAATGACAGAAGATAACAGAACAGTATTTGAGGAAGCTTCACAAGCATTTGCAAAGATAAATAATATGCAAAGCCGTATTGATGAACTTAACCATCAACTTACTACCCGTACTGATTACGAATCGGTAGAATATTATACTATTATTGAAGAAGTTTCAGCTTTAAGCGAGAAGTTTTATACTATTGAAGAGATTAATTATGATGCTGAAATAGAAAAGATATTGTTAGGCTTAGGATTTCTGCGCGAAGATTTTACCCGTCCAACCAGTGAATTTAGCGGAGGTTGGCGTATGCGCATTGAATTGGCGAAGATACTTCTTCAAAAACCAGATCTTATTCTGCTGGATGAGCCCACCAATCACATGGATATTGAATCAATACAATGGCTCGAAGATTTTTTAATCAACAATGCCAAAGCTGTAATCGTTATAAGTCATGATATTGCATTTATTGATAACATTACTACCCGGACTATAGAGATTTCAATGGGTAAGATATATGATTATAAAGTAAATTACACTAAATACATTCAATTAAGAAAAGAAAGACGCGATCAACAACAAAAACAATTCAATGAGCAACTAAAATTTATTGCTGATAATCAAAGTTTCATTGATTCGTTTAGAGGAACATTTTCAAAAACCAATCAGGTGCAATCGCGTATCAGGATGCTTGATAAATTAGCCATCGTTGAAGTTGATGAAGAAGATAATTCAGCGTTAAAACTTAAATTTCCACCGTCGCCACGTTCAGGTAATTATCCATTGATAATCGAAGACCTCTCAAAGAAATATGATGATCATATTGTATTTAAAAATGCATCTCTTACCCTGGAACGATCTCAAAGAGTTGCTTTTGTTGGCAAAAATGGTGAAGGAAAATCAACGCTGGTGAAAGCTATAATGAGTGAGATAGAGTTTGATGGTAAAGTAAATCTGGGGCATAATGTTATGATAGGATATTTTGCTCAGAACCAGGCTTCGCTTTTAGACGAAAATCTTACTGTATTTCAAACTATAGACGATGTTGCTAAAGGAGATATCCGAACTAAAATAAGGGATATATTAGGAGCATTTATGTTTGGGGGTGATGAAATAAATAAACGTGTAAAAGTACTATCGGGAGGTGAGCGTACCCGCTTGGCTATGATTAAACTATTGTTGGAACCTGTGAATCTATTGATACTTGATGAGCCTACAAATCATCTGGACATTAAAACAAAAGAGATACTTAAAAGTGCGTTGAAAGATTTTGATGGCACCCTGATATTGGTTTCCCACGACCGTGATTTCCTTGATGGATTGGTTGATAAAGTTTATGAATTCGGTAATAAAAATATTAAAGAACATCTTTGCGATATTAAAAGCTTCCTGATAAAGAAGAAAATGGATAACCTGAAAGAAATTGAAAGAAAGACTGCTTAAGTTTAGATGAACTCACCACGGCCCTCTTCTAAGAGGAGAGTGTGTAAGAAATTATTTAATTTATTTCTTTTAACAACTTTCTGGTGTTAGTGTAGATTTAATATGTAATATTACAAGAAAATAAAAAAGACAACATAAATCTAAAAAATTAATATCTGTTTTTACTATTCTATATAAATGGAATCAAATCCTAAACCAATACACAGGCATTTTATAATGCACAAACCTTACGGCTATCTTTGTCAGTTTGTATGTGAGTTGCCCAAAAAGAAACTTATATGCGAAATCTATGATTTCCCTCAAGGAACTATGTCAATTGGTCGTTTGGATGAAGAAAGTGAAGGATTGCTTTTCCTAACTACTGATGGAATGATGAGTGAAATTATAAGAAGTAAGAAAATAGAGAAAGAATATTATGCGCAGATAGATGGATTGATTACCGAAGAAGCTATTGGAAAACTTTGTGCAGGAGTGGAAATAGGCATTAGAGATGTAAAATATATAACCCTTCCTTGTAAAGCTTTTCGATTAGAAACGTTTCCAAACTTTCCTCCTAGAATACGTAAAATCAGGGATGATAGACATGGACCTACTTGTTGGATTTCTATCACTCTAACAGAAGGTAAAGAAAGACAGGTACGTAAAATGACAGCTGCTGTTGGCTTCCCAACTCTTCGTTTATTTAGAATTAGGATTGGAGATTTTCATTTAAGTGAAATGAAAGCTGGTGAAGTTATAGAAGTAGAAAGTTTATTAACAAAGTAAATCCTGACAGGAAATTTAGCTTGCTATTTCCATTTTTACCCTTCTGTTCTTGATTTTTTCGGTTCTTACAAGCTGAATAGTTTTTAGAATTTTGCTAGCTTTAATAGCTGCATACGATGAATGATCCAGAACTTCTATCTTTCCTAAATCATCTTTTTGCAATTGCCCTTTCTGACAAAGCATACCTACAATATCCATTTTGCTGATCTTATCTTTTTTGCCAGCTGCAATATAAAGCGTTTTCCAAATAGAGGCATCCGGCATAATCTGTCGTTTAGGCAGACTTACTTCTTCATGTTTTGTGTCGATAAATGGTGGCAGATAATCTTTAGTATCCATTAAAAAATAGGCAGTACCTTTAGCATTCATTCTGGCAGTTCGGCCATTACGATGTATCATTATTTCTTCGGTAGGCGGTAAATGATAATGAATGATAGCTTCAATTTCGGGTATGTCTAAGCCTCGTGATGCAAGATCTGTAGTTATTAAAATAGTAACACTCCCATTTCTTAACTTAATCAGGGCTTTTTCTCGATCAATCTGTTCAAGTCCTCCATGATAAAAACTATGTTCAATATTATAGCTATATAACTGATCAGAAATCCTGTTGACAGCTTCGCGATGATTGCAAAAAACAATACAAGGCTTGGTATTTATCGAACCTAATAACAACATTAAAGCTTTAACTTTATCTATGCTTTCAGTTTTTACAGTTTTTAATACCAATGCTGACTTTAATTCCTGATGTTCATTGGTAAAATTAATGTTAACACTGTTTTTCAATCCCACAAAAGCAGGTATTTCATCTATAGAAGTAGCTGAAGTAAGAATACGTTTTTTGAGTTGTTTGCAATGTTTTACTATGTATTCCATCTCCGTTTTAAAACCTAACTCCAACGATTTATCAAATTCATCCAACACTAAAGTGTGAGCTTGTTTTAAATCCAGACTTTTTTGTTGTACATATTGTGCTATCCTTCCGGGAGTTCCAACTAAAACACTTGGAGGAATTATTAAATTGTTTTCTTCAATGCGCACTGAATGTCCGCCATAGCATGAATTGACTTTATAATTAGTGTTCATTTGCTTAAATACCTTTTCTATCTGAATAGAAAGTTCTCTCGAAGGCACCAATATCAATGCCTGAACACCGCTTTGTTCTTCGTTTAATAATTGTAAAATAGGGAGCAGAAACCCTAATGTTTTACCTGATCCGGTAGGAGAAATCAATATTACATCATTAGGCTGAGGTATTGCAGCAATGCATTTTTGTTGCATTTCGTTTAGTTCGGTGATGTTAAAGCTTAAAAGTATAGATGAGTAATCCATTATAGGTTGTCTTTATTATAATATTTTGCAAAAGTACTAATTAATATTCAATTATGAGTTATGAATTTGGTGATTTGGCAATTTAGTGATATTATTACCTGAACAAATAACGCCATTATCGTACAAAAGTATTTTCTTTGGCAAACGATGGCTCCCCTTTCTCAAGAAAACACTATTGTGACCAAGACAAAATACATTGTGGCAGAGACGAACATTATTGTGACAAAACCTTGAATTAAGCTATTTGTAATTTATTTATTTGGTTTGATAAAAGTTTAAAACGTTTAAATAAAGGTTTCAATCAATTTAGCAAGATCATGAACAATTATTATTGTCGATTACCGAGTGTATTAGAGATGTAGATAATTTTTTATAAATTATAAAAAGATATATATAAAGTAGTCCAATAGGAGATGGTTTAACAAAAAATTGCCTTTTAAAGTTGGAAAGCAATTGAATAAATTATGAATTACGAAATCTGTGGTTAAATTACAAGATCTTTTCTATTTTAAAAGTTCTTTCCTCAATATATTCAAAGCAGCGTTACTTGCCAGTTCAATATTTCGGCCACGATGGTTTCCGAATTGAAACTTCTTAGTACTAACATTCTGTCCATATGCAATAGCAATCCAAACAGTACCTACAGGTTTTTCGTTAGTGCCACCATCAGGCCCGGCTATTCCCGAAATTGCAATAGCATAATCAGTCTTTAACAAAGCAATAGCCCCAAAAGCCATTTCAGCTACAGTCTGTTCGCTTACTGCCCCATAGTTAATAAGGGTGTCTTGTTTTACACCTAATACATCCGTTTTAATTTCATTAGCATAAGAAACTACACTCCCTTTAAAATAATCAGAACTCCCTGCAATACTCGTAATAAGATGAGCAATATATCCACCCGTACAACTTTCGGCAGTTGCAAGAGTTTTACTTTTTGCTTTTAATATCTTCCCAATAACAGATTGTAGTGTATCATCATCATAACCAAAAATTAAGTCGGGTATTAACTTATTTAACTTTTGATGATATAATGCAATTTCTTCTTCAAGTTTATTTTTATCAAAACCATAAGCAGAAAGTCTTAACCTTACAATACCTGCCTGAGGAAGATAAGCAAGATTAATATGTTCAGGCAACTCTGCCTCCCAATCTTTAATTAAATCAGCTAAAAAAGATTCTCCAGCTCCTGTAGTTAATATAGTATGATGAACTATTTTAGATTTATTATTTTTGGTGAGTTCAGGTATAACAGATTCCGACATCATTGCTTTCATCTCAAAAGGAACTCCCGGCATTGATACCAATACTTTTCCATCCTTTTGGAACCACATTCCAGGGGCTGTACCATTTTTATTAATAATCACTTTACATTTATCAGGAACTTCTGCTTGTTTTCTATTTAATTCAGTAATAACGAAGCCTCTTGTCGCAAACAATCTATTAATATTTTCATAACTCTCTTCATTAAAGATAAGTTTACTATCAAAATATTCGCAAAGAGTATATTTGGTGATGTCATCATTTGTAGGACCGAGTCCGCCGGTAATTAAAATTATATCTGAAGAAGCAAAAGCTTCATCTATTGATTGAATTATAGCTTGTTTTTTATCCGAAATAGTTGAAATTTTATTTACATTAAATCCTGAGAGATTTAACTCAGTAGCCATCCACGATGCATTTGTATTTACAACCTGTCCGATGAGTAATTCATCACCGATACTAATAATTTCAACATTCATAAAAAAGTGTTATTATATTATTTAAAAAGACCTAACAGATTCTGTGTTAATTTCCAAATTTATTTTTGAGTTTTTTTAGGCATAATGAT
>JBAXLO010000126.1:0-13244 GCA_037134755.1 Bacteroidota bacterium
ATCAGCCATTGCAGTCATTTCTTCGCCTGATTGCATGTTTTTCAGCTTTAGTTTTGTTGTGTTCATTTCGTCGGTACCTGCTATTACAACATAAGGAATTCCCTTAGCATCAGCATAGGAGAACTGTTTTTTCAACTTGGCTGCTTCAGGATAGATTTCAGTTGCTACATCTGCTTTTCGCAATTGGTTGACAAAAGGCAGGCAATACTTTTCTTCTTCTTCACCAAAATTAATAAATAACACTTTCGTGGAAGTCTTTACATTTATTGGGAAAGCATTCAACTCCGACATCACATCGTAAATTCTATCAGCACCAAAAGAGATACCAACTCCTGATAAACCGGGCATTCCAAAGATACCGGTAAGGTCGTCATACCTGCCACCACCGCAAATACTACCAATCTGAATATCGTTAGATTTTACTTCGATAATTGCACCGGTGTAATAATTGAGTCCTCGGGCAAGGGTAAGATCAAGCTCACAAACTGAACTAATATTAAGATTCTTGATGTATTTAAACAAGGTCACAATTTCTTGGATGCCTTTTAAACCAATTTCCGATTCAGCTAAAGTTTGTTTAATGACTTCAAATTTTTCTTCATTACTACCTTTTAATAACAAAATAGGTTGCAACTTTTTGATAGCATTCTCAGAAATTCCTTTCTCTAAAAGCTCAGCATTTACTTTATCTAGCCCAATCTTGTCGAGCTTATCAATAGCCACCGTTATATCTGTAATCTTTTCGGGATAACCGATAATTTCGGCAATACCGGCAAGTATCTTACGGTTATTTATTTTGATAGTGACATTGACACCCAGCTTGCAAAACACATGATCGGTTATCTGCAAAAGTTCAGCTTCATTTAAAATAGAATCGCTCCCAATAACATCAACATCACATTGATAGAACTCACGATAACGTCCTTTCTGAGGTTTATCGGCTCTCCACACTGGTTGTATTTGATATCTTTTGAATGGGAAACTAAGTTCGTTTCTATTCATCACCACAAAACGGGCAAAAGGAACTGTAAGGTCGTAACGAAGGCCCTTTTCAGATATCATTGTAGTTAATTTTTTAGCATCTGCGAAAGCATTAGCATCCACTTTTTCAACAAAATTACCTGAATTAAGTACTTTAAAAAGAAGTTTATCGCCTTCTTCACCATACTTCCCCATCAAAGTGGAAAGGTTCTCCATTGCAGGAGTTTCAATAGGCAAATAACCATAAAGATTAAAGACATTTCGGATAGTATCGAAGATATAATTGCGCTTAATCATCTCATTAGGTGAAAAATCACGCATTCCTCTGGGAAGTGTAGGTTTTTGTACAGCCATTTTGTTTTAATGAATTATAATGAACTGCAAAATTAAGAATTAATAATTAAGAATTAATAATTAAGAATTAATAAATAGAAATTAAGCAGAAATAGAGCAATTTATATACTGATTATTATTTTCAAATACTTAAAGTACTTCAAATACTTCAAGTTCTTTAAGTACTCTTTATGTGTAGATTTAACTTATTTAGGATGGTATCAATATATTCATTGCAATTGCTATCGCCTTCTTTAGGTGCCCATGTAGCAAAGTTTTTATCTGTTACCGGGACATAAGGACCATCTTTAAACTCATAGACTACTGAACTTGGTTCCAGAGCAAAAATGCAATGCCAGGTTCTTTCAGCAATTTCTGCAACAAGATTTCCTGATTCACCACTTAAAACAACATGATCGGCAATATTTCCCTTATCATCAAACTCAACAACAAGAACAGAGCCTTTAAGCAAGAAAAATATCTCCCTCTTATCAGGATCTTCATGTTTGTGAGGCTGAATATAAGAATATGGTTCCACAGCATTTAACAATCTCTGCAAGGTATCATCATATTGTTTATGGTAATTATAATTCATCCTTCTACGTGCGGAAGTTTTTGCTTTCGCAGAAATTTGGTCAACGAAATTGCTGTCAACTTTAATCATGCTATTATATATATATTGTATGGATTATTTTTTATAGATGAGCACAACAGCAAAGGCAGAAACGCCCTCTTCACGTCCCTCGAAACCTAATCTCTCAGTTGTTGTTGCTTTTATTGATATATTATCAACTTCAGTACCAATAACTTTAGCTAGCGTTTCTCTCATATCGTTAATATAAGCAGCAATCTTAGGCTGTTGCAAACAGATAGTTGAATCAATGTTTCCAATGACATAACCTTTGGTAGCTATTAAATCAACTGTTCGTTTGAGCAAAATTTTGCTATCAATACCTTTAAATTCAGGAGAAGTGTCAGAAAAATGGAAGCCTATATCCCTCATATTAGCAGCACCCAAAAGAGCATCGCATATAGAATGAATAAGGACATCCGCATCCGAATGTCCTAAAGCTCCTTTATTGTGAGGAATTTTAATTCCTCCTAACCAAAAGTCTAGATTATTTTCCAGTCTGTGAACGTCGAAACCAAAGCCGGTGCGGGAGTTCATATACTATTTAGCTGGTGGTTTTTCATTTTGATTATTGAATGCATCAAAATCAAATGTTAATGTAAATCTTAATGTATTTTGTAAAGGATTCCTTTGTTCAGTAGGAATTAGATATGCAAAATCCAAACCAAAAACATTATATCTCAAACCGGCACCTAGTGTAAAATATTGTCTATTGCCTTTATAAATACTTTCGTGAAAGTAACCTGCACGAATAGCAAATTGATTGTCATACCAATATTCAGCACCAACAGAGTAGGTAATCTCACGAATCTCTTCTTTAAAACCCTGTGGAGCATCATAAAAAGACTGGAACATTCCTGAAACTATACCTACATTAGGATCCATACCTGATAAAATCAGTTTGTTTCCATCATGACCTACACTATCTTGTATACCTGTTGAATTTGGCATATAAATAGGTGGAGTTGGCACTAATAACTTATTAAGATCAACCATAACACTCAGCTTGTTGTACTCATCAAGAAACATAGTAAGATTAGATCCAATACGTAAGTTAGTTGGAATAAAATCTCTTTGAGTAGTTGATGTGTAAGATATCTTAGCACCGATATTAGAAATATCAACACCATAAGCAATAATAGCTTTAGTCTTGTCAAACTTAATATTTTTTTGATAATAAATAGCAACATCAGCAGCTACTGATTGTCCTGCATGAGTTTCCTGTCCACCACTATATTGACCTAAAGTTAAATTAGAGTTAATATATCTTGCAGCAACAGCACCTGAAAAACTCTTAGAGAACTTTCTTGAGTAGGTTAAATCAAAAGCAAACTCACTAGGTCTATAATTTCCTAAAGAATTACCAATATTATCTGTAAATGTAATATCTCCTAAAGAGAAATAAACCAGAGAAGCACCAATAGCACTCATTGGGCCTAATTTTTTATAAGCCGAAAGATTAGCTAAATTTATATCGCTAACTAGTTCTCTTAGCCAAGGAGTATATGATAATGATATCCCCATATCTTTTTCAGCAAACACATATTTTGCGGGATTCCAATGCATGGAAGCAGCATCAGGAGTTGAGGCAACACCTGCATCACCCATAGCACCGGCACGGGCATCAGGAGATATCAACAAAAAAGGAACGGCAGTAGTAATTACCCTTCCATCATTCTGACCTAATAATTCATTTATCAATTTCTGATAAGTCTGTGAAAATAGATTATTAACTAATATTACATTGGTTAATAATAGTATAAATGTTATTTTTCTTATTGTAAATTTCATAAAGTACTGTAATATATAATTGAGTGCAAATATAACGAATAAATTAATATAATATTGCTTATCTTAAAAAAACTAATTTATTAGTCTTTTCAACTGTAGTTCCATCACCTTTCTTTAGTATAAGACGATAGATATAAAGACCTTTCCCAATCTTCTCACCTGAATCCGTTGTTCCATTCCATTCTATAGGGTCTATTTTAAAACCCTGATTATTGATGTTTTTTTGAATTAATTTGACTAACTTCCCTTTTATATCAAAAATTTGAATCTGAATATTTAAATCTGTCTCAGGTTGATTATGTTCAAATACAAAATAAGTATTATCATAAAAAGGATTAGGATAATTTATTAGATTATTTAATACTAATTGCGCAGATTGTGACACAATAAATTCAGTTGTAGCTTCCGCAGAATTGTTAAAAGTATCCCAAACTTTTAATTTCAATGTATGAACTCCGTTTGAAAGGTTAAAGAAAGGATAACTTATTGTTCCTTTCTTATAATTATCTAATTCAGAAGAATAATAATCATTTAGAATAATTGGGTTTTCATTATCATTATCAAGAACAGCAACTAAATTATGTCCTATCCCATTTCCTACAGTATTAATCCCATTTAAATCATTTAAAAAAGCAAGAAGTAATGGATTTTCATTAGTAGTGCCACCATATATAAAATTAGTATCATTCATGAAGAGTCTAATCGTAGGTCCATTTTCATCAACAACAACACTTGTATCTGTCCCACCTATTACAATATTATTATAGTAACCATTAGCATCAGTCACTCCATTCTGAGAATAATAACTTATCTTCCCAAAACCATATTGATAAGCAATATCTTTAGGGACTACAAAGCTAAATGTAAAATCTCCATTTACAACACTAGCTTTACCTTTATAAAGAATATTCTTTTGCAAAATAAAATTCTGAGCTGAACTTGCGGGATCATTTGCAAGAGTAGTAACTGTCATTGGCTTATCATAAACTACTGGATAAATAATTCCATTATATGAAGAAATTTTATTTAAATTATCATCTGTAATAATGCCTTTAATAGTAATATTTGATAAAGAACTAATAGTATCAGATGAACTGTCAACTAATTTACTATTTATTTGTGTTGTACTTACATTATATTCGGGATAAGCTAATTTCATTGCAGGATCACCTAATAATACAAAATTCTTTATCATTGTATTATTTCCATTATCATTTTTCGAAAGTCTTAGAATGTCACCTAAGCGAGGATATTTACCATTGGTTTTAAGTAATGCCCTGTTAAAAAAACTATCATTTAAACCTTGATTGGTGCTGGAGAAAGAAAGCCTTGAAGTTGTAAACAGAGCAGCTCCGCCACCATTGGCATTAAGGAGTACTAACTCTCCTGCTGCATTTCTTGATGGATCATCGAAACGGCTAAATTCGCAGGTAGCGGTAACAAATACAGGCATATTATAATAGTTTTTCCAGCCATCAATATCAGATATTTCTAACACTCTTTCATGAGCCCAACCTAATTCACCTCCATGTCCAATATAATTAATAATCAAAGCTCCTTTTTCAACTCTTTCGTCAATTGCAACATTAACATCAGGATATCTTTGACCACCTGGAGTAGAAAGTTGTGGATATGCATCCAAATATATCTTATCAACATTATAAACCGGATCATTATTTTTTATTTTTAAAGCTAATGCTTCGGAGTTAGCCACAAAACTATTTCCTTCTTCATCATCCGCTACAAAACAAATAGTATTTCTCCAATCTGCAAGATTAGAAATAACATTTGCTGTATTTAAGGTGTTATCCAGCAACAGATCTCTCCTTTTAGTATATCTTTCAACCTTGTCAACCACAGCTTTTGCTTGATCCAATGTGCTAACAGGAAACCTTCCAATACCAATATCAAGATCATCTAAGTTAGAACTACCTGATTCATTATCTCCAAGAAACCCAAAGAAATCATCAGTTACATAAGAAGTAGTTGGATTGTAAGAATCCGGAGATTCATAAGTTGTAACATAATTTGAATTATTAGGCAATCTATTTTTAAAGTCATAAGATGCTCTTCCGAGAAGGAGTAAATATTTTGGGAAATCATTTTGAGTGGTCGCTCTATCATAAAACATCTTCATAAACATCCTAATAGCCACAGGATCCTGCGAACCTGAAGAAAACTCATTATAAATTTGACTTGGAGTAACGACAACAACTCTTAAACTATCATTATTTCTATGTAAATTTGCTAATCTGTTTGCTTCACTTATAAAATCAGGATAAGTTAGAATTACCATATCTTGCTGAGCTAAATTATGCAAATCTTGATTAGTAACAGACCCAATAAGTATAGGTGAATAAAAAGCAGATCCATTAAAAGCAATAAATTCTTTTAAACTATCAGTTTTAAGAATAAAAGAAATATTGGAACCTACTAATGTATCTTTTACTAATTTGGAATTTAGAGGATCAGTAATATCCCAGATTTTTGTAGAAGTATTCGAATTAGAAATTACAAATTGACTTATTTTCCCAACACCAACACTTTCAACACTCCTAAATGGCATTTGTGTCCCACTAAAACGAAGATTCCTTTTAGCATTTATCTCAATATAATCTAACCAACCAATTGAAGTACTTAAAGGTACGTTATAAGTAATATTTGTATTAATTATGGAACTTGAACTTAAAATTGAGACATTAGATAATACAGAATAAGCTTCTGTATCTTCAAATGACCCTGATATTGCTCCTAAAGAAACGTTATCAACAGAATTTCCATTTATACTAATATTAAATTGACTTGGAGTAGTAGATGCTGCAACTAAGTTTGTATTAACATGTAAATTTGATGTTGGATCAATATCGTTAAAATTAAAAGTAAAATTATAATTTGACAAAGTGTTATCAAACCTTTCACCAACCCATGTTTGTCCTGACTTAACAATATTGTATAAATCCATTTCATGCTCAGCATAATCATTAAATTTAGTGATAGTATTATCTGGTGTTACCGAAGTTAATGTATTTTCAATATCAATTCTCTTTTTTATACCAATTGTTGAATCTACTACAATATAATAATAAGTGTAGTCACTATAAAGATTAAGTCTATGTTCAAATAATTGTGAAGCACTATTGTATTTCCAGCTTACTTGGGATTGACCATAAAATAAAAAATAATCATTAGGATCGAAAGAATTATCATTCCCATCATGTATTTCAATAGCTATCTCTTGTAAATCATCAAACCTAAAATCTGAGTTTAATTCAGGTAACATACCAGACCCATTCCCATATAAAGATATATTATGAGATTTAATATTAGTTAGATTTATACCTAAAGTAATTAAATCATTATAAGATATTTTTTGAATTCCAGTATTATTTACTGCTATTTTGCACCATTTTCCTGTTGATAATACTGAATGTTGCGTAAAGGATTTATTTTTTTTAGCTGGCGTTTCTAATTTTTCTCTTATAAACTTAACTTTAAATGAAATTAATTTCTCAATATTATTAGTAATAGGATTTTTACGAATTGGCAAAAAAGATATCGAAAATATGTTTTTTAAATTATCATAAGACTGTGAAGAACTTATAGCTATTTTATCAGCTAATGTTGTTTTGATATTTTCCAGTAAACTATCTTCTTCAGCTGATAAATTATTATAAATGCAATCCGTAAGTACAATATCTTTTAGTATTTCGCCTTTTTCTAAATTTATTTTGTGAATAAATATTGGCACTTTTTGATAAATATTATTAATTATACAACCTTTAAAATTTAAGTATGATTGATATTGTGAATCATTTAATTTATTTTTTTTAATGCCTTTCCATTCTATCTTTATAAGGATAGTATCATATTTCTGTGCAAATAAATTATTTGCTAAAAGTAACAAAACAAAACAAAACAGACAATTTCTCATTATAGTTTTTTTAAAGAAAAAATAATTTATGTAGTAATCAACAAAATAATTATAATATTTATAAAATCTAGATATATTTGAAACTTAAATTAAAAAATTAAGTATAAATAGATTTTAAACTTTAAATTATGGTTTAATTTTTTTATTTCTAACAATAAACTTTTTAAACTAAACGTTACTGAATAGAAAATAGTATAATAATGAGATATATTTATTCATTTTTCTTAATAAACTATAAAAATTAATTTTTACGAAAAAAAATACGCTCAAATCAAATATTTTTTTGTAATATTGTATTCTAAATTATTTAAAATGGCAAACAATAAGTCAATACATTGTAAGAGGTTGATTCTCCTGTTATTTACATTTGTTTTAATGGGTAAATTGGCCTTCTCTCAAGACCCAGAATTTTCACAATTTTATGCAAATCCTCTTTATTTAAACCCAGCTTTTGCTGGCGCAGCGATTTGTCCAAGGGTTGTACTAAACTACAGAGACCAATGGCCATCTATTACAGGGACATTTGTTACCTATAGCGCCTCTTATGATCAGTACATTGACAAAATATCTGGTGGAGTTGGTGTATTAGTAACATCAGACAGAGCTGGAGAAGGCACAATAAATACAAATTCTTTTAGTGGTATTTATTCATATAGATTAGAGGTAAACAGATCTTTTTCTATAAATGCAGCCTTGCAAGCCAGCTATGTAGACAGAAGATTAGCATGGGAGAAACTTACATTTGGCGATCAAATTGATCCTAAATATGGTTTTGTCAACAACACACAAGAAAATCAACCAGGAAGTTTAAGTAAAGGTTATATGGACTTCTCTACCGGTATTATTGGATATACAGAAAGTTTTTATGCCGGCGTTGCTGTTGCCCATCTTACTGAACCTGAAGAAGGATTTATTACAATTAATAAAATCCCAATGAAGGTTACAGCGCATGTTGGAGCAGTTATAGACATTTTAAAAAGGAAAAACAGAACAAGAAGTATAGAAGATATAACTTTATCTCCAAATATCTTATATCAACAACAATTAAAATTTAATCAATTAAATTATGGATTTTATGTTAATTGGTTTCCTTTTGTTAATGGTATATGGTATCGTCAAAATTTCAATAATTCTGATGCTATTATCTTCTTAGCAGGGATACAACAAAATAATTTTAAATTTGGATATAGCTATGATTTAACTGTATCTAAACTTACAAACTTAACAGGTGGAGCACACGAAATATCATTTGCATTACAATTCCGTTGTCCTCAAAAACATAAAAAGATTAGAATGATTAATTGTCCTACTTTTTAGTAATTTTATTTAGAATTTAATTAGAAAACAATAATAATTTAGAAATGGTTAATTTTAAAAGAAACATTATTGGGAAATTGAGTGTAATGACATTATTTATTTTAATAATGTCATCTTGCGCAAAAAAAGAGCAATCTTCAACAACTGGTTGGGATTATAATAATCCTGAGAATGGTGGATTTGAAGTAAAGGCTTATGAAGAACAAGAAACCGGTCCTGGTTTAGTGTTTATTGAAGGTGGTACTTTCGTAATGGGAAGAACAGAACAAGATGTAATGTATAATTGGGATAATGTTCCAAGAAGAGTTACTGTACGTTCATTTTATATGGATGAAACAGAAGTTAAGAATGTTGATTACCGTGAATATCTTTATTGGTTAGGTAGAGTTTATGGAAATGATTATCCTGAAGTAGTAAGAAAAGCACAACCTGACGAATTAGTTTGGCGTGATAAACTTTCTTATAATGAACCTTTAGTTGAAAATTATTTTAAACATCCGGCATATCAAGATTACCCAGTTGTTGGCGTTAACTGGATTCAAGCTAATGATTATTGCGCTTGGAGAACAGATAGAGTAAATGAAAACATTCTTGTTAACATGGGAATACTAGAAGTAGATCCATCTCAAACAAATGATAATAACTTCAATACAGAAGCATATCTTGCCGGACAATATGAAGGCTTAGTAAGAGAAGATCTTGAAGATTTAAATCCAAATGGAGCAGGTACTCGTAAAGTTAGAATGGAAGATGGGATACTTTTACCTAAATATCGTCTACCAACTGAAGCTGAATGGGAATTTGCTGCTCTTGGTTTAATTGGCAATACTTTATTTGAAAGAGTTATTGAAAGAAGAATATATCCTTGGAATGGTCATATCACCAGAACAGATGACAAGAAAGCTTATGGTGACATGGTAGCTAACTTTAAAAGAGGCAGAGGTGATTATATGGGTGTTGCAGGCAACTTAAATGATGGTGCTGATGTTACAGCTCCAGTTTATTCATACTGGCCAAATGATTATGGCTTATATAACATGGCGGGAAATGTTAGCGAATGGGTACTTGATGTTTACCGTCCATTAAACTTGGAAGATGCAACTGATTTCAATCCTTTCAGAGGTAATGTCTATAAGAAAAAATCTGTTGATTCTGATGGTTTGACACTTGAAAAAGACAGTCTTGGAAGAATTAAATATGAAAATGTCAAAACTGAAGAAAATGTTAACAGAAGAAATTATAGAAAAGCTGACAACATTAACTTTCTTGATGGGGACTATGCTTCAGTCCTTGGACAATCTGATTGGTTAAGTAATGATTCTATTAAAACTAGTTCTAACGATGTATATGATTATGCTAAGACTTCAATGATTAACGACAAAACCAGAGTTTACAAAGGTGGTTCATGGAAAGACAAAGCATATTTCTTAAGTCCTGGTTCAAGAAGATTTATGGAAGAAGATCAACAAACTGATGATATAGGTTTCAGATGTGCTATGACCAGAGTTGGGTCGCCATTTAAGAAACAGTAATAGTATAAATATAATATTGAAGCCCCATTTACATTTTTTGTAAATGGGGCTTTTATTTTAATCAAATCACAATATGCTAATCAAAGAGCTTTATCAGATATTCTTAAAACATCCTCAAGTTTCAACTGACACTCGCAAAATAATTAAAGATTCTATCTACTTTGCTATAAAAGGTAAGAACTTTGATGGCAATTTGTTTGCTAGTTCAGCATTAGAGAATGGGGCAGCTTTTGCTGTTATAGATAATGAAAAGTATTATATAGATAATGGCAAATATATTTTAGTTAAAGACACTTTAGCAACCCTTCAGCAACTTGCTCTTAATCATAGGCAAAATCTTAACATTCTTATTATTGGAATTACTGGAACCAATGGAAAAACAACTACTAAAGAACTTATCAATGTCGTGCTTTCTGAGAAATATAACACTTTAGCAACAATAGGAAATCTTAATAATCATATAGGAGTTCCTTTGACTATCCTTGGAATTACTAAAGATACAGAAATAGCTATCATTGAAATGGGCGCAAATCATGTTGGGGAAATTGGTGAACTTTGTAAAATTTCTCAACCTGATTATGGGATTATCACTAATATAGGCAAAGCACATCTAGAAGGGTTTGGGAGTTTTGAAGGTGTTATTAAAGCAAAAAACGATCTATATATTCATATCAAGGATAAAAAAGGTAAAATTTTTATTAATAGTAATAATGAACTATTAATGAATCTTTCAAAAGATATTGATAAAATTACTTACGGAACTTCTGATACTGATTTTTGTTGTGGAGAAATCATTTCAGCTAATCCAAATGTTGAAATTAGTTATCGTTATAATGATTTAGATTTTAATTTTAAAACCAATTTAGTAGGAAGTTATAATTTTGAAAACATTATGGCTGCTATCTGTGTTGGTATTTATTTTAATGTAGATCATCACTTATTAAAAAAAGCATTAGAAACTTATGTTCCTACCAATAACAGGTCGCAGGTTGTAAAGACCGAACATAATACTTTAATACTTGATGCTTACAATGCTAATCCCACGAGTATGGAGCAAGCTATTAGTAATTTTGCTAAAATGGATACTAATAATAAAGTTCTTATTATTGGTGATATGTTGGAACTTGGAAGCTACAGTCTTGATGAACATCAAAGTATTTTGAACTTAATAGAAAAAGACAACTTCCAGAATGTAATTTTAGTAGGTAAAGATTTTAAAACTGTAAATAAAAACTTCCTTAGCTTTACTACTTCTGATGAAGCTAGAGAATGGCTGAAAAACAATCCCATTATCAATTCTACTATCCTAATTAAGGGTTCGAGGGGAATTAAGTTGGAAAAAATTATTGATGCTATATAATAATATTGTATAGGTATGATTAAAAATTATAATGTAATAGGATTGATGTCGGGGACGTCGCTTGATGGGCTTGATATTGCTTATTGTAGATTTAGTATTGATGATTCCAGCAAATGGAATTTTAAAATAATATATGCTGAAACTATTAAGTATGAAGATATTTGGATAAATAAACTTTCTATCGCTGAAAATAGTACTGCATTGGAAATTTCTTTACTTAATGTTGAATTTGGGAATTACCTTGGGCATCAAACTAATGATTTTATAAATAAATATAATGTCCAACCGGATTTTATAGCATCTCATGGACACACAATCTTTCACCAACCTAGCAAAGGTCTAACCTTGCAGATAGGAAGCGGTGCAGCTATTGCGGCAGTTACTTCATGTAAAGTTATCAATGATTTTAGGGCTTTGGATGTTGCTCTTGGTGGTCAGGGGGCTCCGCTTGTACCAATTGGTGACAAGCTTTTATTTAATGAATATGATTTTTGTATTAATCTGGGTGGATTTGCCAATATCTCTTTTGAGGATAATAATCAAAGGATTGCTTTTGATATTTGTCCTGTTAATATTGTTTTTAATTATTTAACTCAACAAATAGGGTTGCCTTATGATGATGAAGGCAAAATGGCTTCTGAAGGTGAATTAAATGATGAATTATTTAATAAATTGGAGCTTCTTTCTTATTATCATCAAAATTATCCTAAATCTCTTGGTAAAGAATGGGTATTAAAGGAGTTTATTCCAATTCAAAATAGTTTTGATATTTCTGTTAAAGATAAATTAAGAACTGTTTCACAACATATTTCTTCTCAAATAAAAAATGTAATGCAATCAAAACCTCAAGCAAATGTTTTTGTTACAGGTGGTGGTGCTTACAATACTTTTTTAATTAATACCCTTAAATTAAATTCAGATTTTAATATAATCATCCCCGAAAGGGAAATAATTGATTTTAAAGAAGCATTAATCTTTGCTTTTCTTGGTGTTTTGCGAATGAGAGGTGAGATTAATTGTTTGCAATCGGTTACAGGGGCAAAAAAAGACAGTTGTGGTGGTTATATTAGTTCAATTTAAGACTTAAAATTACAGATCCTTTTTCGATTTCTTATCTAATTTTAGCATTTATTTAAAAATACATATAAAAATATGTAACTACCGTTCAAGTGCGAGTAGTACACATTTACAAGAGACCAACAATGGAACTCGAGTAGGTCTCTTTAAAATAAAAGAGACCTACATTTGCACCCAAAAAGTCTTCTTTTATTTGTAAGAATACTTGAATTTTTCCAAAATAGTAATCTTTAAAATCGGCGTAATAGACAAAATAGTTGGTCGTGCCTATCTAAAACCATTATTATATCT
>JBAXLO010000127.1:0-13216 GCA_037134755.1 Bacteroidota bacterium
ATTCATAATTCATAATTCATAATTTCTTCCATGGCCGGTATTTACATCCACATTCCGTTTTGCAAACAGAAATGCAATTACTGTAATTTCTTTTCGTCAGCTTCTTCCAAAAACAAGGAGGACTTTATTAATGCTTTGTTAAAGGAAATTGCTCTTCAGCAGCCGTATATAAATGGTGAAGAGATCAATACTATTTACTTTGGAGGCGGCACTCCTTCCTTGTTAACCAAAAATAATATTGAGGATATCTTTAATCAACTTCATAAGTATTATTCAATTAGTAAAAATTGTGAGATTACGCTTGAAGCGAATCCTGACGATCTATCTAAAGAAAAATTAACTGATATTAAGAATACTCCCGTTAATCGTTTAAGTATGGGTATTCAATCTTTTGATGAGGATGACCTTAAGTATTTAAATCGGATACATTCATCACAGCAAGCTATTGATGCAATAAAGAATGCTCAGGATATTGGTTTTAATAACATTACTATTGATCTTATATACGGCATTCCCGGCTTGACTGACGAAAAATGGAATACCAATCTTACCAAAGCTTTTGAGTTAGAGGTGCCTCATATTTCGTCTTATTGTCTTACTATTGAAGAAGGTACTGCTCTGCATCATCTTATCAATAAAGGGAAAGCTAAAGCTGTAGATGAAGAACAGGGGATACGACAATTTGAACTGTTGATGGATGCTATGAAGACGCATAACTATATTCATTACGAAATATCTAACTTTTGTAAAGATGGATTTGTCTCTATACATAACAGTAATTATTGGCGACAGCAAAAGTATTTAGGATTAGGTCCTTCGGCACATTCTTATAATCTTGTTTCTCGCCAATGGAATACAGCTAATATTACTAAATATATTGCTTCTATTGATAAAAGAATAGTGCCCTTTGAAAGGGAGATATTGACTGATGATCAAAAGTATAATGAATATATTCTAACTTCGTTGCGAACGATTTGGGGTATAAATAAAGAATATCTAAAACAAAATTTTAGCACTGAAATTAATATACATTTTGATAAAAGCATTCAAAAACATCTTCAGCAAGACACTGTTGAGCTGAATGATGCCATTTATACCCTTTCCCGTAAAGGTAAATTTATAGCAGACGGCATTGCTGCAGATCTTTTTATCTAATTCTGAATGAATAAATCTAAACCAATCCTATTTGATTTAGAAATTATTCCCTCATAGAAAATAGAGGTAGATTAATGTTGAATAATTCCTTATCGGGATTATTTTGACCAAATAATCTTTGAAATAATTTAGCCTTATGGGGAACAAAAGCTATTAAATCAATATTATTTTTAGTAATATATTCTTGTATACCCTTGTGATAATCTTCATTTTCGAGTATATCACAAATAAAATTACCAGAAGCTACTTCAACAGAGAATGTTTCTTTAAGTTCCTCCAACTTTACTTCATCTTTTAGATAGTCTTCATCTCCCCAAATATGTACACAATGAATTTTAGCTTCAAATGCTTCAAATTTATTGAATAACTTTCTTATTAAAACATCTTCATTTTGTTCGAATATTGTTGTATACATGATGTTTTTTAAGTCTTTATATTTTGAAGAAACTGGAATAGCTAATACTGGCCAATTAACATTGTTTATAATATGAATAGCTTTAACACCAAAAGCGTTCGATGAATTCCCTTTACCTCTTGTACCTATAACTATGATAGATGGGTGATAATCATCACAGAATTGTTTAAGATCATACTCGAGATCACCTTCTGAAATATGTGTTTTAATTTTTACATTCTTTACATTTTCATTAATAAGAATGTTCATTAATTCAACTGAAAGCTTATTAATTAGAATTTGCACATCGTTCTTTATATCTTCTGCTAACTCTGCATTAGAGTAAGGATTAATATCATAAGCATCAGGCATACTTGGTGAACTAACAAATAGTTGATCATTATAAGCATGAAATAAAGTTATTTCAGAACCATATTTCTTAGCAATTTCTAATGCGTACTTACATGTATTAACTGTATGATCAGAGAAATCGACCGGTACAAGAATTCTTTTCATATTAATATAGGTTTGAACTTATTTTTTCTTTGAAATATATGAATTTAATTCATCAATAGATGATTCAAATTGAAATGCATCATTCAACATATAATAATTTCCTATATCATAAGTATAACCATAAGCATACTTTGCAAAGTCAAGTTTGGTACTTTCGTAAGTAAATAATAAAAGAATCTCTTTAACTTGAGATGTCAATAAGCAATTATTATTTAAAACTTGTTTAGCAATAGTAAGTTTGCTATCTTCAAAAGTCTTTGTAGCAATAGTTTGTTTTACATTCTTAAAATTTGGCGCACCCATTGGATTATTACAACCAATTGCTCCAGTATATCCAGGAACATATTCTACAACTTGATTATTTTCATGACGTTCTCTATGACCAACATTATTATTGTTTTGATACGATACATTATCATCACCCGAAGTAGTTGTAGTAGTTGAATAAGTGGTAGTGGTGGTAGATTGTTGGCTAGTATTAAGATTGCCGGCGTTAATATTCATGTTCATTTTAACTCCACTAACAGGATCTACGATATTAACTCCTAAACTGTTAACTTCATTGCCTTGAGGCTGAACTGTAGTAGTTGTTGTAGTAGTGCTAATAACCTGTTGATTGTTTTGATTAGGTTCAACATACAAATTATTGTCATAATTTTGATTTTGATTAGGAGCATCATTAATTGCAGTTTCGTTCATCCAACGTACAATCCATTCGTTTTTATTGTTTTTTCTAATTGTATAATTAGCTTCCACGCCTGGTTTTACATAAATAGTTTTGTCAACTTGCCCTAATGTAGCATCATTAAAGATAATCTTACATTTATAACTTGGTGCAGTTAAATTAGTAACCTTGACATTAGTTTTAGCAACGGTGTTTTGTTTTTCACCATTTAATACTACAAAGAATTGCTCACCTTGTTCGGTAAAAAAGATAAGATTTGAGCTCTGCGAAAATGAAACAGAAGCTAATAAGATTAAAACTGCTGTGATAATTAGATTTTTTTTCATAATGAGATAATTTTAATTGATTGTTTAATTAATTTTTTACAAAGATACTATTATTTCTTTATTATAAATTTGTTTAAATCATTAATTGAAGATTCAAACTGAAATGCATCGTTCAACATATAATAATTTCCAATGTCATAAGTGTAGCTATAAGCATACTTAGCGAAATCAAGTTTTGTATTTTCGAAAGAAAATAATAAAAGAATTTCTTTAACCTGGGATGTTAAAAGACAATTATTATTTAAAACTTGTTTTGCAATAGTAAGTTTAGTGTCTTCAAAAGACTTAGAAGCAATGCTTTGTTTCACATTTTGAAAACTCTCATGTGTCATTGGATTATTACAACCAATTTTACCGGTATAGCCAGGAACTGGTTCATATACGACTACTTTTTCATGGTTTTCCTTTTCGTGATGATGTTTTTTATAATCATTTTGATTGTAATTTTTGTCATCTTTTTCATAATATGGTTCATTCCTATTATTTCTATTATAGTCAGAAATGTATTTATTTAGATCATTAACTGATGCTTCAAACTTAAAGGCATCATTTAGTAAATAATAATTACCAATATCATATGTTAAACCATAAGCATACTTTGCAAAATCAAGTCTTGTGTTCTCAAATTCAAATAAGAAAAGAATATCTTTTACTTGAGAAGCTAAAAGGCAATTATTATTTATTACTTGCTTAGCAATAGTAAGTTTGCTATCCTCAAATTTCTTTGAAGCAATGGTTTGTTTTACATTCTGGAAGTTTTGTTGATCCAATGGATTATTGCAACCTATTGCACCTTTATATCCCGGAACAGGCTCATAAATTGGTTTGTTGTGATTGTCCCATTTATCATTATGATGGTCATTGTGCTTTTCATATTCGTTTTGATGTGTATAATCTTGATTAGAATTAGTATTAGTATGTTGATTAGTATTGTTATTTACACTATTAGGATTATTATTAGGATGATGATCCAAAGGATGCTGATTGTTTGAATTCTGATTTATTATAACAGCAGGTATTGCTGTTTCACTAAACCATCTTACTTCCCATTTGTTTTTATTGTTTCTTAAAATAGTATAAGTGGTTTCAAAGCCTGGTTTTAACTTAATTATTTTATCTATCTTCCTTATTCTTGGATTATTAAAAACGATCTTGCATTTACATGATGGTGTAGAAAGGTCCGCAACTTTAATATTGAAACTTGCATTGTTATTTTGTTTTACGCCATTTATAAATACAAAGAATAACTCCTTTTGTTCTGTAAAGAAAGTGAGATTTGATTTTTGTGCAAAGGTAATATTTGTTATGATTACAAATAAAACTGCTACTAGTAGACTTCTTTTCATGCCTTTTTTATTATTTAATGTTAAATTTTTTACAAAGATAATATTATTTCTTAATTAAATAACAAAAATTATGCCATCATTAAGACATGATAAATAAATGTTTAAAAAAATAATTCAATAAAAGATTAAAATAATGCTAATTAATTGCCAAACAAAGGGAGTAATTTCCTAAATTTGCATACTTTTTTAATTGAAATAATTAACATTAAATCTATACATTTTACTAAATAATTTATGAGCAACTACATTGGTATCCGTCACGAAGACAAGTATGTTATGGAGCGTAGAGCACCTCTTACACCGGCACATATCGAAAGACTAATCAAACATCAGAAACTTGATTTTATAGTTCAGACTTCTGCTAAAAGAGTTTTTAAAGATGAAGAATATGTAAAAGCAGGTGCTATTATTGCAGATAATCTAAAGGATTGCAACGTAATACTAGGTGTAAAAGAAATGCCTCTTGATTTCTTTGAACCTAATAAAACTTATGTATTCTTTTCGCATGTAATAAAAGGGCAGAAATATAATATGCCAATGCTTAAACGCATGATGGAACTTGGCTGTAACCTGATAGATTATGAACGAATTGTTGATGAACAAAATAAAAGATTAATCTTCTTCGGTAAGTATGCAGGTCTTGCGGGAATGATAAATTCTTTCTGGTCTTTAGGGTTAAGGCTTAAATATTTTGGTTATGATACTCCTTTCTTAAGTATTAAGCAAGCACATCTTTATGATTCCTTAAAAGAAGCTAAAGATGCGGTGTCGTGTGTTGGACAGATAATTGCTGAGGAAGGTCTTCATCCTGATTTAAGACCACTTGTTGTTGGTTTTACCGGTTATGGCAATGTTTCTTTAGGTGCTCAGGAGATTTGTGGTTTGCTTCCTGTTAAAGAGATTTCAACTGAAAAACTTCTTAACTTAACTGACAGAGAAAAGCTTCCAAACAATATTATTTATAAGGTTGTATTTAAAGAAAAGCATATCTCTGAACATATCAATCAACCTAATGATTTCTTCTTACATGATTATTATCTAAATCCACAAAGTTACAGAAGTGTATTTGAGCAATATGTTCCACATTTAAGCGTTTTAATGAATTGTATGTTTTGGGATGCAAGGTATCCAAAACTGTTAACAAAAGAGTATCTTGAAAAGCTTTTCTCAGGAGATCGTCCTAAGTTAACTGTAATTGGTGATATTACCTGCGATCCTGATGGGTCAATAGAATGTACGCATCATGGTACGGAGATTGAAGATCCAATCTTTGTTTACAATCCCAAAACACAAACTTATACTATGGGTTATGAAGGTGAAGGGATATTAGATATGGCTGTAGATATTCTTCCTAGTGAGCTTCCTAGAGATTCGTCGACGGGATTTGCTGATGCGCTAATGAACTTTATCAAGCCAATAGCTTTTGCAGATTATGATCTTCCTTTCGAAGATATTGATCTACCTAAGTCGTTGAAAAAAGCATTAATATTGCATAATGGAAAACTAACACCGGAATACGAATACATAAAGAATTCGCTGGATATTGAACAATAAATTAGATTCATAAAATGACAAATAAAAACCGTTTCTATCTACTAATACTATTTATATTATTAATAGAGGGTAATTTATTTGCTCAAAAACAGGATACTGTTGCGTATGCACGTAACCGATCTTTGTACTTTTATGATACTCCTAATTCATTTAACTTCCCCGAATTTCAAAGAATTGATACCATATTGACGGGATTCCAACAATACAATCCTGAATTCCATAACGACCATTTTACATTATGGACGGGCAATACCGGTGGACCTTCTAAGAACATGGTGTTTGAGCCCGATCATTCAACAGGGTTCAATTATGGTTGCAATGCATTTGACGACTTTATGTATAATAACTATAAAAACAAATACTATCAGCTACGCACTCCTTTCTCCGAGATTTATTATGTTTCGGGCCCTCAAAAAGAGGATATATTTAGGGTAATACATAGTCAGAATATTACTAAAACATGGAATGTTGCATTGGATATAAGGTTTGTTGACTCTTGGGGGACTTATTATAATCAAGCTACTGATGACAGGAATATATTAATCAACACCAATTATTTTACTCCTAACAAAAGGTATCGTTTACTGGCTGCATATTATCATAACAGTTTGACAGTGCAGGAAAACGGAGGAATGTCAAAAGATTCTATCTTCGAAAACAATTTAATATCTCAAAGGCTTGCTGTGCCTGTTAACTTAAGTTATGCTCAAAACCAAATAACTGAAACAGGTATCTTTATCAAGCAATTTCTTAATCTTAAAAGAGATAAACAGGATAGTACTGTTGTTAAGAAAGGTTTCTTTAATCCGGGTGAGTTTTCCTACGCTTTTAATTATTCTACACAAGCATTTACTTTTACTGATAATAATCTTTTGGACAGCAATTTCTTTCCCAATCGCATACCTGATTCTGTTGGAGTTCATGACACTACTCACATTAAAAGGATTGAAAATAACTTTGCTTGGTCCAGCAGTATTGTTAATAATAAAGATGCATCTAACCCTTTCAGGATTACCTTTGGTGTGCGACAATTATACGTTGAAATTAAAGATTCGTCCATCACTACAAAGTCTTTTAATCAGCTTATTCCTTATGGTTCCTTATCTGTGATAGCGTTTAAGAAGTTTCATCTCGATTTGTTAGCCGAGTATGTGCTGGGTACACATTACGAAAGTGATTTTAATTTAAAAGGCGAAATGAAGTATGATTTTATTAAGAATAGTCCGGGAAAGAGGGTGTTTTCAGTTGCTTTAAACTATAACAGAAAGAGTGCCGATTGGTTTTACGAAGAATATTCTTCCTACAATTATAAATGGACTAATAATCTTAATAAAGAAGATTTAATTACAGCAAATGCTTTGTTTAAGACATCTGGCTTTAAAATAGGGGTTACCTATCATCTGTTAGGCAATTATATATATATGAATAATGATGCCATGCCCGCCCAAAGTAGCGAAGTATTGCATGTGTTGAAAGCGCAAATAACCAAGCACATTATCTGGAAGATTATTGAGATAGAGAATAATCTTATTTATCAAAAGGCTTCTAATGGCACTATTATTAAACTTCCCGAGCTTACTGCAATGCAATCGTGGTATTTTAATTTAAAACTGTTCAAAAAGCACATGTATCTACAGCCCGGTGTTGATCTTTATTATAATACAGCTTATAATGCCGACGCTTACATGCCTGCTACCCGTATGTTTTACACACAAAACCAAATCAAAACCGGTAATTATCTTTATTGCGATTTATTTATTAATCTTCAGATTAAAAGAGCTAATGTCTTTTTAAAGTATCAGCATCTTAACAAAGGCTTTACTAATTATAATTACTATGTGATGCCCCATTATCCTGCTCAGGATGGCGCTCTTAAGATAGGCATTCAGTGGAGGTTCTGGGATTAAGAAGTATTTGAAGTTGTAAGTAGGCTTTTTGCTGTTTAGGCATTTAGACAATTAGAATATATAAAAGACCTTCATCATATAATTGGTGAAGGTTTTTTATTCTTTTAATGTAGACATTATAATACAAGTTTTTAAATATATTGAATAATAAATTATAACAACACTATAAAAATACAATATCTCTTTTTAGGACTTGAAACCTGATTGTCTGATTCGGATATCCTGATAAGGTATTAGGAATTGCCAATACAAAATTCGGATATCAAGATAGGACATTGAGAATTGCCGATACAACATTCGGAATTCCCTATGAAGGATTCGGATAACCTTTCGTTAATTTGAGTAAATACAACATATAAACAGGATGTTATGTTTTGGCAATATCTTTTAATACTTAGAATGGTATGTCTGAATTTACCAAAAAAGCAGTAAATACAGAAAATTTTAAATTAGAACAATCACCATTTTTATTATATCTTAAATAAAAATAATTTCATAATTATTATTTCTTCAGGCAACTTTAAGTTAAATAAATTTGTCTTACTAATGTAGTTTTTTATTATTCTAATTGAAACATTAAAAACGCAATCTCATGAAAAAGACAATTATCTTCGTATTTACAATCTTTATCTTTATTAGATTATCAGGACAAGGTACTGATTGTGGTTCTGCAAAGCCTTTTTGTATTGGTTCAACCAATATTTATCCTGCTGTTACAGATTTTCCTTCTCCTGATCCAATGCCAGCATATCCAAACTTTGGCTGTTTGTCTGGTATTAATCAACCTTCCTATTATTATATGAAAGTTGCTAATCCGGGAAACTTTGTAATACATATTTCAAGTAGTCCTGCTCATGATTTGGATTTTATTTGTTGGGGGCCATTTTCTTCACCAATTATTGCTTGTATGGATTCATTATTAACAGGTAACTGTACAGGTAACGTTTGTATAGGGGGTACTTGTCCTGATAATGTTGGGTCGTGTGCTATTCCTCCAAATTTTTATCCTTCCGGCAATATTGTTGATTGTAGTGCAAGTACTCAAACTACTGAAGATTGTCATATTAATGGTGCTATTACAGGACAATATTACATGTTGTTAATTACAAATTATGAGAATATACCTTGTAACTTTGTTTTCACCCAAACAAATGCCGGTCAGCCGGGAGCAGGCACAACAGATTGTAATATATTTCAAGAACCAGCTTATAATAATGGCCCATTATGTACAGGAGATACTTTAAAGTTATATGCAGAGAATGTTATTGGTGCAAGTTATAGTTGGGCTGGTCCTAATGGTTGGACTTCTTTTCAACAAAATCCTATTATTCCAAATGTTAATGCTGCAATGTCCGGAAACTATACTTGTGTTATTCTTGTAGGATCTCAATTAAGTCCTGCATATTCAACTGTTGTTAATATTAATTCAACTATCCCTGCTCCTTCGGGCACTATAACAGGAAATACAAATGTTAATCAAGGTCAACAGAATGTTTTATATACTGTGCCATTAATAGCCGGTGCTGTTTCATATATATGGGAGTTGCCTTCAGGAGCTATTGATACAACTTCTACAAATAGTATCTCTGTAAACTACTCCAATAATGCCCAATCTGGTTTACTTAAAGTTAAAGGTCATAATGGTTGTGCAGATGGCAGTTCTTCATCTTTAAATGTATTTGTTCATCATAATACAGGTACAGGAGTGTTTTCGAGTGGTGATATTATTGTTTATCCAAGTCCGGCAAGCTTATCTATAACGATATCCTATTATTTAAAGAAGACTCAAAACTTTAGTTTAGATGTATATGATATTACCGGAAGGAAGATTAAAGAACTCGTTAACGCTAATCAACACTCAGGAGAACATCATTTAACTTTAGATACCTCCCAATTATTACAAGGTATTTATTTGCTTAAAGCAACAGGCGATGACAGTTTTCAAACACTTAAATTTAGTGTAGTACATTAAGCATAGAAACATTAAAAACGCAATCTCATGAAAAAGACAATTATCTTCGTATTTACAATCTTTATCTTTATTAGATTATCAGGACAAGGTACTGATTGTGGTTCTGCAAAGCCTTTTTGTATTGGTTCAACCAATATTTATCCTGCTGTTACAGATTTTCCTTCTCCTGATCCAATGCCAGCATATCCAAACTTTGGCTGTTTGTCTGGTATTAATCAACCTTCCTATTATTATATGAAAGTTGCTAATCCGGGAAACTTTGTAATACATATTTCAAGTAGTCCTGCTCATGATTTGGATTTTATTTGTTGGGGGCCATTTTCTTCACCAATTATTGCTTGTATGGATTCATTATTAACAGGTAACTGTACAGGTAACGTTTGTATAGGGGGTACTTGTCCTGATAATGTTGGGTCGTGTGCTATTCCTCCAAATTTTTATCCTTCCGGCAATATTGTTGATTGTAGTGCAAGTACTCAAACTACTGAAGATTGTCATATTAATGGTGCTATTACAGGACAATATTACATGTTGTTAATTACAAATTATGAGAATATACCTTGTAACTTTGTTTTCACCCAAACAAATGCCGGTCAGCCGGGAGCAGGCACAACAGATTGTAATATATTTCAAGAACCAGCTTATAATAATGGCCCATTATGTACAGGAGATACTTTAAAGTTATATGCAGAGAATGTTATTGGTGCAAGTTATAGTTGGGCTGGTCCTAATGGTTGGACTTCTTTTCAACAAAATCCTATTATTCCAAATGTTAATGCTGCAATGTCCGGAAACTATACTTGTGTTATTCTTGTAGGATCTCAATTAAGTCCTGCATATTCAACTGTTGTTAATATTAATTCAACTATCCCTGCTCCTTCGGGCACTATAACAGGAAATACAAATGTTAATCAAGGTCAACAGAATGTTTTATATACTGTGCCATTAATAGCCGGTGCTGTTTCATATATATGGGAGTTGCCTTCAGGAGCTATTGATACAACTTCTACAAATAGTATCTCTGTAAACTACTCCAATAATGCCCAATCTGGTTTACTTAAAGTTAAAGGTCATAATGGTTGTGCAGATGGCAGTTCTTCATCTTTAAATGTATTTGTTCATCATAATACAGGTACAGGAGTGTTTTCGAGTGGTGATATTATTGTTTATCCAAGTCCGGCAAGCTTATCTATAACGATATCCTATTATTTAAAGAAGACTCAAAACTTTAGTTTAGATGTATATGATATTACCGGAAGGAAGATTAAAGAACTCGTTAACGCTAATCAACACTCAGGAGAACATCATTTAACTTTAGATACCTCCCAATTATTACAAGGTATTTATTTGCTTAAAGCAACAGGCGATGACAGTTTTCAAACACTTAAATTTAGTGTAGTACATTAAGCATAGAAACATTAAAAATGCTATACCATGAAAAAGACAATTATCTTCGTATTTACATTCTTTATCTTTTTTATAATACAGCTTATAATGCCGACGCATACATGCTGCTACCAGTATGTTTTACACTCAAGACCAAATCAAAACCGGTAATTATCTTTATTGCGATTTATTTATTAATCTTCAGATTAAAAGAGCTAATGTCTTTTTAAAGTATCAGCATCTTAACAAAGGCTTTACTAATTATAATTACTATGTAATGCCCCATTATCCTGCTCAGGATGCCGCTCTTAAGATAGGCATTCAGTGGAGGTTCTGGGATTAAGAAGTATTTGAAATGCCTTGAGTACCTTGAGTACTTGGAGTTATAATAACAAAAGAAAAAGCCTTCGTCATTAATTTAACGAAGGCTTTTCTTTTAATTAAAAATCACAAATTACTTTATTTCATTCATAATTCATAATTGTTATATGGCTTCCATCTCCATCATAAAACCTAAATCCGTAGTTTCACCTTTTTTAATTGTAAATGTAAAATCAATTTTAGCAAAACCTAGGCAACTTAATGTACCTGTATATTCACCCGGTAAAAGTTGTTCCTTTAATATTTCACCATTTACATCACTCATCGCAATATAATTAATAGATAATATCGAAAATTCAACATTATGAATATCTTCGCCCGTTGCTTTATTAGTAATTATTAATTCCAGATTACCTGTTGTAGCACCAGGAGGAATAGGAGTTTTAATATGCATATGACGATGAGATACTTTTCTAGCCGATTTATAAGTCAGATAATAATCCATATTATCCAATCTAAAAAACTCTGCATTCTTATCTAATTGTGTAGTCGTATCTTTCTTCATTTTCACCATCAAAGTCTCCAATTGAGTTTTAGTATTTTTATGAAGATCTATAGCATCTTTAGTAGTAAATTTATGCGCACTATAATCATCTCTAAAACCGGTTAACTTTAATATTAGAGCTGGTGAAATACCATGAGCCAATAAAGCATTTTTATTAGTATTAATAACTAACAAAATAGCATCCAATGAATTTACAAGCTCTTCAGGTTTTGTTTTAAATAAGTTGCTATAAGTATAGCTTTCCATTCCTGTCAAATCTCCATTCTTAATACTGGCACCATATCCACTTGCTAACGAACTAACTATACTGAAGATAGTAGAAGTGTCTTTTTTCAATATTAAGTTTTCTGCAGTATTCCCTAAAGTCTTACCCTCAAGTATCAACATTAGTTCATCTGCTGTTAACTTATCCGCAGCTAAAGTTGCCAAATTAGCCGCGAATGCCGGTGATAACGCGATAACTAGTGGATTTTTTGTTCCTGTAGTTAAAATACGTGTTACCGACGAAAAATAATAAACAATTTTTGAATCCATAAATTTTAATTTAATTAATCAATTAATTCCTAAAATTCTAATTCACACCTAATGTTTAGCCTAATTTTGTCCTCTGCATGTGCTGGCGTACATAGCTTTAATGGGACTCTACCTAAAGCAAAACTTTTCGTGTGATAATAAATAAGATGATTAATCAAATTTACACGGAAGGTTCAACCTCTCTTTTTCTGATATGATTTCAAATAAAACTCTGCAAAAATATGTTTAATTCCTAACACCACCAAATATAATAGCATCTATTTTTATTTTTAATTTTCTTTTGTTTGCAAAATAATGTTAGCACATAAACAAATCAGCACTTTACAACATGTAAATTATTTTCTTCACCCTCCCATTTCAGGCTACTCTTTATACACATCTTTTTCACAATTTAATATTGAATTTCTTTTGTCTTCGGATTGACCTCAAAGAATTTACGCTACAAAACAAGATAAAAAAAACAATTCTAACAATATTTTAATTAACAAGATAGTGAGCAATCCACGAATCCCGACAACGAAAACTTATTTATTGTATAAAAGTTTATTTCGGGAT
>JBAXLO010000128.1:0-13211 GCA_037134755.1 Bacteroidota bacterium
ACGAGTAAAGTAACATTCGGAAGTTCATTTCTCTGAGAGAAATGGATAAAGTAACGTTCGGAAGCCCATTTCTCTGAGAGAAATGGATAAAGTAACTTTTTAGTGTGCTAGATTTTAGCGATATAGAATTTCAGAGGCTTTTTTAATAAATTATTATGAAAATATAACCTAATGAGTTTCGATTAAAATCTATATTAAATGGAAAATTATAGGAATTTATAGAAGCATTTATGTATTATTTATTAGTATCTTTGCATTAAATTAAAACATAATGAAAAAACAAATAATCGCTTTAGTCATCTTCTTTTCAATCATACAACTTACAAAAGCCCAGAGATTACCCGGAAGCACTTATCCTTTTTCGAGCGCCCCCGACACTATGTACATTATCACGGATAATGTAACAAATACTCAAAGGCTGACAATTGTAAGTCTTCAGGGGTTGTTAGCCAGACATAAACCAAAGGTAATCCGCAATACAGGTATCTGGGTTGATTATTTAAGGACTAACGGCTATATTACATTAGATTCTATTTATTTTAACAACTTTACAGGACTGATTTCTCATTTTAAAGATAGCATTAGCGGTTATATTCTATGTGATGCTGCAAGTACTTCGGCAAATGTGGCAATAAGCATGGCAGCTGTGCTTAATGGTATTGTGGTAACCACTGCCGACACTACAACCTTAGCTCCATTAGGTTTAAATTTATTGTTAGATGCTAGAGGTAAAGATGAAAATTGGGTACTTGCAAATTATGGGAATCAACTTAGTACAAAGATTGTTACTGTTCAAAATATCGACAGGCTTTCCTCGCTAAGTGATTATTCTATTTTTGCCGGAGCCCTTCAATTCTGGGTTACTGATGTCTCTAATAGTTTAATGAATACAGCCTTTAACAGGATGAAGATGGATGCTACCGTAATGGGTTTCGGCCCCGACGAATATAATACGGTATATAAATTATCACAATATTCATTAGCGATGAATGCCTCTGACTGGTGTCAAAATCTATCTGTTCTTACCAATGTTCCTGTTAATAGTTTTGCGCAGAAGACTCCACTGCAACCCTATCAATCTATTAATAATAAACATACTGTTTGTTTTGTTTTCACTGATGGTGATAATATTCAATGGTTGGATGGGGATGCAGCATCAAGCACCCGATGGATTAGTAATGCTAATACTTCTCAGATTAATCTTGGCTGGACAATGTCGCCTGCTCTAAGCGAATTAGCTCCTCTGGTATTAAAATACTTTTATGATAAAGCCCCTAACACTTTAACAGGAAGAAGTTATTTTGTAGCAGGTCCTTCAGGTCGTGGCTATAATTTCCCCGGAGTGTTTCCAGAAATAGATTCCGAAACTGTTGTTTTGAATAACTATATGATAAAATCAGATCTTCATATTGTAAATATATTAGATGTAGAAAATAGCACGCTTAGCATCTCTAAGTTTTTAGATAAGAGTAATATTGATGCTTTGTTTTATTATAAATATTCAAACTATTCAGGTTTAAATGGGCAGATAAGTTGGTATAACAACAAGCCTTCAATAGGGGGAAGGTATAATCTGTGGGATGGCATCCATTCTACTACACAAGTTGCTCAACTGGTAAATAATCTACCTACTAATATTAATTCTTCGGCAGGCTATAGCTTAATCCCAGTTCATGCATGGAGCATGACAGTAGATTCAGTAATAGCCTGTATAAACAAACTCGACACAAGTAAAGTAAGAGTTGTGTGTCCTGATGAGTTTGTGTGGCTGATAAAACAAAATATAGGAAGTGCAGGGATAAACAATCCTATTCAATTTAATAATGGATTGGTTTATCCAAACCCTGCTTCTTCGCAGATTACAATTGTAAACAACGGCAACAAAGCCATTAAAACCATAGTGATTACAAATATGATTGGTGCAATAGTTTATAAAAGTGAAAACTCTTTTGCAGGAAACAAAACTATTGACATTAGTAATCTTAAAAAAGGAATATACCTTATCTCAATAGATGACCAAAACCCCAAGAAGTTTATTGTTGATTAGACTTTTGTTTTGAGTGATTAATTTATTGGACAAAAAAATAGCCATCAACATTAATATTGATGGCTATTTTTTTAATAGGAATTAAAGATTTATAATGTGATATTATAAGTTATTCCATTCATTGTAGCAGTTGCAAGAGCATCACAATTACCATTTCCAAAATCAATAGTAATTGTTGGTTTATTTGATCTTACTATTTCTACAGTACCGCTTTCAAGAAAATGACACATCATTTCTTTCTTCAAAGGAGTAATAATAGTTTTAGTATAAGCTGTTCCGTTTAATCTGGTTCCACTTGAAGTTCCTGTGATTAAATAAGTGTCATCCCAAATACTCATAGTGCTATAACCGGCTATCCATTCAGTAACTATATTAGTTGTCCATGAAATAGTACCTGCACTATTAGCCAGAATAATTGAGGCATTTACATTATAAGAAATAGTATAATTTCCGGCAGTATTCTTTCCATTATTTGTTCTTACTCTAGTTCCTGTAACTTGATTATCGTTTACAAAATAGTTGTTAAATACTGTTGTATGAACAGAACCTGAATCTCTGTAATGTCCATTAAAAGAAATTACTATTGAACCTCTTCTAAATTTGCCATCTAAGCAATAACAATTAGTTGATCCGAAATCAATAGTTAATACATGAGGTACAACAGTTGTGTCGAGTGTTAAATTAGCACAACCACCGATTATAGCCCCACCAGATTTTTTCAATCCTGTTTTAGTTGAATATGCTTCATCTGAAATTTGATTTACATTATCAAATGTTTGTTGTGCTAAAGCATCATCTTTAGCGGCTGTAACATCATTGTCACTAGTATCTTTTTTGCAACCCGAAAAGATAAGACTAACGAGTGCGAATACTAACATAAAGTTAAAAATCTTTGTTTTCATTGTATTTGATATTAATTATTTTTATTATTAGACGTATAAAAATCAAAAAGGTTTAATTAAGATCTATTATTTTTCTATAACTTCAAGTTTAAAACCGGTACCATGAATATTTGTTATTGATATTCTAGGATCATCTTTTAAATATTTTCTTAGTTTTGTTATAAAAACATCCATACTTCTCCCGATAAAATAGTCATCATCACCCCATATAGCTTTTAAAGCAGTTTCTCTTTTTAAGATTACATTTCTGCTTTCGCATAATAGTTTCAAAAGATCTGCTTCTTTACGAGTAAGATTATGTGCAATTTTATTTAAAGTTAAAGACATATTTGAATAATCAAACTCAAACTTACCTATATGATAGACTTCTTGTTTTTCATGTATAAATAATCTGTCTTTCACCATACATCTTTTAAGAATTGCATCAATACGCAAACTTAATTCTTCAGTACTAAATGGTTTTGTGATGTAATCATCGCATCCGGCTTTAAATCCTCTTATGCGATCCTCACTCAAAGATTTTGCAGTTAAGAAAACTATAGGAATAAATTCATTAATGATTCTAATATCTTCGGCTAATGAAAACCCATCTTTTTTGGGAAGCATAACATCTAACACACATAAATCAAAATGAGTTGATTTAAATGTATTCAGTCCATGAATCCCATCTCTGCACAGTACTGTTTCATAAGTAAGCATCTCAAGATAATCAACCAATACAAGACTTAGATTGGGATCATCTTCTACAAGCAATATTTTCGCTTTATATTTCTGCATTTTCTGTATTTGTATTTAAATTATGGTTAAACGGAAAAAAGATCTCAAATGTTGTTCCCTTTTTAATTTCACTCTTTAGTTTTATATTTCCACCATGAGCATCAATCATTGTTTTTACATAAAACAAGCCTAATCCAAAGCCTTTTGCATTATGTATATTTCCTGTTGGAACTCTATAAAGTTTCTTAAAAATATGTTTCTGATTTTCCAGATTAATCCCTATACCTTTATCTTCTATTGTAAAAATAACTCCATTACTGAAACTCCTTGTAGAAATAGTTATCAAGGGATAATTGTATGAATACTTAACTGCATTGTCAAGTAGATTTATAATCACATGATAGATATGCATAGGGTCAGCAAAAATATGATGTGGTTCTGCTTTCAGATTTGTTGTTAAATTACCGTTTCGTTGACTTACTATTAATTTAAAAGCACCAACTGCATCATATATTATTGTGTGTAAATCTATCTCTTTTTTATTTAAAGTAAAATCACCTTTATCTAAAACCGATATCTGAAGAACTTGTTCCACTTGATTCTTTAAACGAGCATTTTCTTCATAAATAATATTAGCATACTTCATTAGTTTCTCCTTCGATTCAAGTACAGATGGTTTCGAAAGCATCTCACTAGCTAATGATATAGTTGCTATTGGCGTTTTAAACTCATGCGTCATGTTATTAACAAAATCTGTTTTCATTTCTGATAATTTCTTTTGTCTAAGCAGCGTAAGTATAGTATATACAAAACTAACAACTACTATTATTAAGAATAGAGATGAAACGATTAACAAAAATATCATTCTATTAACAATATAAGCATTCTGATTAATAAAATAGACTCCTAATAATTTTGAATGTGTCCTATGTCTGTTCGAAAATGGATAAGTATGATAAGTATTTAATAATTCTTTTATATAATTTGAATTTGAGCAGGTAATTAATTTGTGATTTTGAGTATCGATAATACCATATACATAATCTTCATTTACTTTCATCATTGAGCAAATAGAATAGTGCATCAAAGAGTCGAGTAAAACAGTATCAAGAGATGATAGTTGCCAGGTACTATTACAATTGTTTATAATAGTATTGCCACAAGGATTAGTTTCACAACATTTCTTATCCTTTATTATAAGAGTATCCTTTTTCCTAATTTCATTATTGCAAATAGGAGATTTATAAACAGAGTCTCTATTATTGGTGAGTTCATCTATAATTTCTTTAAGTTGAGACTGAACTCTTTTATCAAATATTTCTTTCCTTAGCCCCAAAGCATAGTTTACCCATAAAAGCTGAGTTGATATAATACCTATTAAAGAAATGCTAGATATGATAATAATTATGTAAGTAAAACGTTTTCTCATTAAATTCTATTAAAATACTCTTGATTATAATATGTCATAAATAATAGGTCAAAATTAGAATAATATTTTATACTTTCGGTAACCTTAACATGAATTTAACAAAATTAACATTCAAATAACATCGCAGTTCAAATATTATGTCTAATTTTGCAGCGTAATTAAAAACAATTTATAAATTTAATAAATCAAAACGACGATGAGAAAATTAATTATTGGACTATCACTTGTAACTTTTGTATTATTTGTATATACAAGTCACGCAACAGTAGTAAAACAAGACAAACAAAAAACTCAAGTAACTGCTGAAAAGAAAGCTGATACTAAAACTGTAAAAACTACAACTACTGGTGACAAAAAATGTGCTGACAAAAAAGATTGCAAAAAAGACGGAAAATGTTGCAAAGATAAAGGCACAAAAGCATGTTGCAAAAAAGACGGAAAAAAATGCGACAAGGATATGAAAAAAGAATCTGAACCAAAAAAATAAAAATGAAAAATACGTGTAACTCTCATAAGGAGTACATGTACGTTTCATAATTAATTTAGTTTTGGGGAAAAGCTTCTGAGAAATCGGAAGCTTTTTTTATTTTTGTACTTTTAATATTTGATTTTATGGAAACAGTAAGAACAGAATATCTTGGAAATTTAAGAACAGAAGCTTTACATGTTCAATCAGGGAATGAATTATTAACGGATGCTCCTGTTGACAACAACGGGAAAGGTGAGTATTTTTCTCCAACTGATTTAATAGCTACAGCTTTCGGCAGTTGTATGCTTACAGTTATTGGTATAGTTGCACAAAGAAGCAGCTTTAGTATTGATGGAACTAAGTTGAAAATAACTAAAGTAATGGCAACTGAGCCTCGTAGAATAGGAGAAATAATAGTTGAATTTAATTTCCCTCCTAATAATTATTCAGCTAAAGAAAAAGAAATTATCAAACATACCGCCTTAACTTGTCCTGTTGCTAAAAGCTTACATCCAGACCTAAAGCAAACTTTAATCTTTAATTTCTAATTTAAAGACTATCTTTGCAAATATTTTAATAATGTTTACATGGATTTTGAAATAGAGGAAGGTGTCATTGGCAGGATGGAGATTGTTGTAAGCAAAGAGCTTACAGCTGCTAAATATGGTTCAGGATTGATTGAAGTATTTGCAACTCCTGCAATGATTAGTATAATGGAAAGCACTGCTCATACTAGTGTACAGAAGTATTTACCGGAAGGGTTTATAACTTTAGGTATTGAAGTTAATATAAAACATCTTAAAGCTACTCCGGTTGGAATGAAAGTTACATGTGAATCAAAACTTATTAATGTTGATGGACGAAAACTAACTTTTGAAGTGAATGCATCTGATGAAAAGGGTTTGATAGGAACCGGTTTGCATGTTAGATTTATTGTAGAGACAAAAAAATTCATGGACAAATTATAATTACATTTCATATTGAAAAATAAAAACGAAAGTAAATTCCCATTAGTTGTTAAAACTCTTTTAGGCTTAGAAGATATTTTAGCTCAGGAATTAAAAGAAATTGGAGCAACAGATATTGAAACCGGCAAAAGAGTTGTTTATTGCACAGGTTCGCAGGAGATAATGTATAAAGCTAATTATTGGTGTCGAACAGCATTGCATGTTCTTAAACCTATTGCCAGCTTTGATATTGTCACCGAAGATGATCTTTACAATAAGATTAATAAGATAAAATGGGAAGATTTGTTGAGTACAAGAGGCACACTTTCTGTTGATGCAGTTGTTTCCAATTCTATTTTCACACATTCACATTATGTTTCATTAAGGACTAAGGATGCTATTGTTGATAGATTTAGGGATATGTTTGATATGCGTCCTAATGTTGAGATCGAAAATCCTGATCTTCGTATTAATGTTCATTTGAGTAAAAATAAATGTGATATTTCCTTAGATAGTTCCGGTTATTCACTTCATAAAAGAGGTTATCGTGTGCAAACAGGTGTAGCGCCTTTGAGCGAAGTACTTGCTGCCGGCATCATTCTTTTGAGTGGTTGGGACAAACAATCCAATTTTATTGATCCTATGTGCGGTTCGGGCACTATTGTTACCGAGGCTGCATTGATTGCTCTCAACATCCCGCCGGGTTATTATCGTAAATCTTTCGGTTTTGAAAAATGGAAAGATTTTGATAGCGAATTATGGGATAAAATTAAGACGGATGCTTTCGATCTGCAAGCAGATTTTGAAGGTGAGATTTGGGGTTCTGACATTTCAGAAACAGCTATTGAGGTAGCTATCGAAAATGCAACTAAAGCTAAACTTCATAAAGATATTTCTTTTTATGTAGAATCTATGCAAACCCAGTTACCTCCCGAAGGTGGTGGTGTTATGGTTATTAATCCTCCTTACGGCGAAAGAATTAAGCCTGATGATATCGTTCAACTTTACAAAGAAATTGGTGACGCTTTAAAACAGAATTATAAAGGATATAGTGCCTGGATTATTAGTTCCGACTTAAACGCATTAAAACATATCGGGCTTAAGCCAACTAAAAAGATTGCCATAAATAATGGTCCTTTGGAGTGTAAGCTACATAAGTTTGAAATATTTGAAGGTAGCCGTTATAAAAAACCAAAAGAAGAAAGTGCTTCAGAAGAAGATTAATTATATAGTACCCACTTCATAATATACTACTTGAAAAATAAAGATCCTCTAACAAACTAATGATAGAGGGTCTTTATTTTTTTAGTAGATGCTTTAATTTAACTCAAACTTAAAACTCATTTTAATCTCTTCTTTTTTAGGAAAGGCATTGTTGGTATTAAACATTCCCAGATTGGTGCTTTTCATTAGTTGTTTATAATAATCCATATAATTAGTTGCTTCACCATTTACAGTATTAATACTAATAACTTTCCCTAATGAATTATTTGTAGTTTTTGCAAGTAAAGTAGCTTGATATAATGCTTTTGAATATATGTTTTTGTAAGATGTTTCTATGTATTTTGAAATAGGTTCGTAAGCAACTTCACTTATCTTACCACTAATTCCTTTTGCAGATTTTAAAGTATTATACAACTTCTTCAGATCTATTTCATCTTTTAATACCACTAAAATATCAGGTTTAGATTCAGTAGTTGAAATCGTGTATTCTTGTTCGTCAGAAAAAGTATACTTTATTTTTTCTTTATCCAGCAAAGCTGTAATATCCGAAATGGATGGTAAATCTTCCTTTTCAGATGTTTTATCTGGAACTTTCATTCCCATAAATTCGTAGCTTTGCCCAATACTTATTTTGTAAGTAATCTGTATAGCTTTTAATTCAACCGTATCAGAAGCTATCACTTCAATAGATCTCTTTTCCTGTGAGTAAACAATCACTGAAAAGAACATTAATCCAATGATTAAAAATGATTTTAATTCTTTTTTCATGTTATGTGTTTTTATTTATTAAACCTTAATACTTTATTACCCTAAATTTAGAACCACTTTAACGATAGTCCCCATGCCTTGTTTACTATTAATGCTAAAACTACCATCAAATAATCTTAAAATTCTTTTAGCAATAGTAATCCCTAATCCAATTCCTTCCTGATTGTAAACATCTTTGTTAAACTGCATAAATGCACCTATATTTGATATTTGAGCATCACTCATTCCAATACCTTCGTCAATGATTGAGATTACCATCTTATGTTTTTCAACACCAGAAATAACTTTTACTAAAGTATTTTTAGGTGAGAAATTAAATGCATTCTCCAATAGTTCTTTTAAAAGTTCTTTGTAAAAATGTTCAGGAATTCTTAGATCACATTCTTCGAGCATAAGCATCAAATCATCAGCTCTGCCTGCACTATTAGCAATCTCTTTGCATATTCCTTCGGTAATTTTCTTAGAATTATTAATCTTTTGATTTAATAAATCTTTCATATCATCCTGCTGTACCGATAATGCTTCGAGACGATAATAAAGCATCGTTTTTAAAACAATCTTATTTAGCTTCATTCCGGCATTATAAATCAACGAAACAAATTCGACCAACTCGGCTTTCTCCATCTGATTATATTCAGTAATAACCATCCCTGAAAAACCTATGATTGCTTTTAAAGGTTCGTTAATTTCTTTAGCAATAGGAAGTCCTAAATTCTCGGTAAGCTCATTTAGTTTCTCTTCGCTTTTCTTTTTGAACTCCTTAATACGATGGATTCTGGTATTAACAGCATCCAAAATCTCATCAATAGTAAAAGGCTTCGAAATATAATCATCAGCACCAAGCTGCATCCCTTTTCGCAAATCTTCACGCGTATCTTTAGCAGTCAAAAAGATAAACGGAATGGTTGAAGTCAAAACATTTTTTCGTAAATGTATCAAAACATCATAACCATCCATATCCGGCATCATAATATCGCATAAAATAAGGTCGGGTTGCACCTTTTTTGATTGTTCAATACCAATAATTCCATTCTCTGCTTGATGCATTTCGAATCCCTCGTTATCTAGGATCTCAACAATGTTTTCTCTTACTTGTTGATTATCTTCTATTACTAAGATTTTTAGAGCCATGTTTTTTTTATTAAAAAGTTTTTTAATTTTTTTCAAAATTAAGTATTAAATTTGAGAATTATTTATTTGTTTAAAAATATATTTTATGTCGTTAAAAGTTTTAATCACAGAAGATGATAATATCTCTGCCAAATATCTAAAAGACACATTAATACAATTGGGGTATGATGTGGTTGCAATTGCAAAAACTGCTGAAGAATCTTTGGAGCTTGCTCAACAAATTAGTCCGGACTTTGTAATGATGGATATAAATCTTCCCGGAAAAATCGACGGAATCGAAGCTACTAAGCGTATTAGGACACTTTTGAACATTCCGGTAATATATTTAACAAATGCTTCCGATCATTTAACTTTAGAAAGAGCATTAAAAACCGAGCCCAATGGTTATGTTTTGAAGCCTTTTAAAAAGCAGGAATTATATACTGTTATTGAAATGGCTTTGTATCGCGATTCTCTTGAGAAAAAACTTAAAGCTAACGAACAATTAATGTCATTAACACTCGAAAGTATTGGCGATGGACTTATTACAACAGATGAACATGGAAATATTACGATGCTTAATAAAGTTGCTCAGAATTTTATTGGTTGTTCAATAAATCAAATATTAGCGAAGCCAATTAATGATTTTTATATTATTAAAAACGAAAAGGATACTAACTATATTAATGATTTTAATACTTTAATTAATTCAATTAATACAAATGACAATAAAGATGATTTCTTCTTACTATCGATAGATAAATCTATAATTCCGATTAATCAGACTATTGCTCCTATCAAAGATGAAAATAATAGTATAAAAGGATATATTATTACTTTCAGAGATATCTCTGTAAAGAAAAGAGCGGAAGAATATTTAAAAAGAATGAATGAGGAGCTGGAATTAAGGGTTGCAGAGCGTACTACTGAACTTAAAAGTAAGAATGAAGAGTTGGAAAATGAAATTGAGAAGAGAAGAATTGTCGAAGCAAATCTTGAACTTGCATTAGAAAAAGAAAAAGAATTAAGTGAATTAAAATCAAGAGTGGTAACTACTATTTCGCATGAGTTTAAAACACCTTTGACTTCTATCCATAGTTCTGCCGAAATACTTGAGAAATATGCACAAAAAGAAGAGATAAGCGATAAGATGAAGAAGCATTTTACATCTATAAGATATTCGGCAAAAACGTTGTCGGATATGATTAACGATGTATTGCTTATTGAAAAAATAGATGCTGATAAGTTTGATTTTAATTATGAAAGAGCAAACCTTGAAAACTTCTGTGCTAAACTTATAGAAGAATTTCAGGTAAGTGTTGCTAAAAATCATATTGTGGAATTTGAACATTCAAATTTACCCGAAGAATCTATTATAGATCAGAAACTTTTGCGTCGTATCCTTAGCAATTTGCTTTCGAATGCAGTTAAATATTCAAATGAAGGAACAAATATAAAAGTAAAAGCATCCTATAATAATAATATGTATGAAATAACAGTAATTGATAATGGAATTGGTATCCCTGAGGAAGACCAAAAACATTTGTTTAATCTATTTCATCGTGGCAAAAACGTAGTTAACTTCGAAGGAACCGGCTTAGGATTATCTATAATACAGAAATCAGTGAAGCTATTAGGAGGAACTATTTCATTAAAAAGTAAAATAGGAAAAGGAACAACATTTAAAGTTTGTTTCCCAAAACATACAGAAGAAAAAAACTAAGATTTACTTCAAGTACTTCAAGTATTTTAGGCACTTCAAGTACTTGAAGTATTCTTTTTTTATCTGTAAAGACAACGGTAAGCGGCGTCACCTTCAATCTTTAATTTAAACTTAGTGTCTTTTGGCACCATAAAAGTATCAAATTCTTTGTACTCTTTCCATTCAGTTTCGTTTGGCAATAATACCGTCATTTTTCCTGATACTACTGTCATGTATTCTACTGTAGAAGTACCGAATTCATATTCACCCGGAGCCATTACTCCTAATGTTGCAGGACCTTCTGTAGTTTGAAAAGCTATTGATTTTACTTTTCCGTCGAAATATTCGTTTGTTTTAAACATACTAAGATTTGTTATTAAATTTTGTCCAAAAGTAATAAAAAAACAGATACAAAAAACCTCTTTTTAGAGATCGCCCATTTCGGCAGTTTCTATTTCGGTATGTGCTGATTGATTTCTTTTAATACTAAGTTTTCTAAGATTGGGTGCAATCTTGGCAGTAGTCCCGACAATCAACATCGTCATACTTCCTCCAAATATTACCGAAGGTATGAGTCCGAGCAATCGGGCAGCCAGTCCTGATTCAAAGGAACCAATTTCATTTGATGACCCTATAAATATACTATTAACAGCCATCACCCTTCCTCGCATTTCATCAGGAATATAAAGTTGTAAAATAGTTTGCCTGATAATAACACTTACATTATCAAACATCCCACTTAAAGCAAGCAAGGCAAACGATAGATAAAAGTTTCTGGATATTGCAAAACAAATAATACATAAACCAAAACCGGCGATAGAATATAATAGATTACGACCTGCCGATTTCAAAGGGGGATTGTAGGCAAGAATAAATGCCATGATTACAGCACCAACCGCAGGTGCAGCTCTTAAAAACCCTAATCCCTGAGGCCCGACATGCAACACTTCTAAAGCAAAAGCTGGTAACATTGCAACGGCTCCACCAAAGAGCACAGCAAACATATCGAGTGATATAGCTCCTAATATAATCTGATTACTAAAAACAAAACGAATCCCGGCAAGGAGGCTTTCAAATAAAGTTTCGTTCTTAGTAATTTTAGGAAGAGGTTTGTTTTTAATACGGCTAAATATCGCGAAAGCAAGAACAACTCCTGTAATTACACTAATATATGCAGCATGTATGCCTGCAAACCCGTAAATGAGACCGCCAACAGCAGGTCCGCTTACAGCTGCAATGTGGAATACAGTGCTATTCCAGGTTGAAGAATTATGATATAAATCGCGGGGAACCAATTGAGCCATCAATGCCGACTGTGCAGGGTAAAAAAACGAACGCGCCACAGCAGTTACAAAGATTATGGAATAAACCGGCATTACTCCATACCTAAAATACATATCCGAAAAGTGATAGCTAAGTATCAACAAAGCAATTGCTCCCATCAAATAAACAAATGTAGCAACCATCATTATTTTTTTCCTATTAAAGCGATCGGCTGCAAGGCCGGCAAATATTGCTGATGTTAAAAAGGGGATAGCTTCTGCAAGGCCTATAAAACCAAGCGCAAGCACATTCTTAGTAATTTCGTAAACCTGCCATCCAATTATCACACTCTGCATTTGTATAGCGAATGTTAAAAGGAATCTGCCCGACACAAACAAGCGGAATTCAGGTATCCTGAGTACTGCAAATGCATCTTGTTTGTCTTTATTTCTTTTCAATTATGATGTTATTAAAATGACTGCAAAGTTAGCAATTTTGAACAATCTTTTTATTAATATACTCTAAACATTAAAGAAGTGGAGTGGAAGCGTTCCTGTTAGTTTTTTTATTTGCCATAATGCATTTGATTTGTATATAATTTTAAACCGTTGTGCAAATGTACATTTAATTTCA
>JBAXLO010000129.1:0-13199 GCA_037134755.1 Bacteroidota bacterium
AATCTAACGACCGAAGTTTTAAATCTAACGACCGAAGTTTTAAATCTAACGACCGAAGTTTAGAATCTAACGACAGTGAATTGACATCACTAAGTTATAAATTTCTATTTGTAAATATAAATTACACATTAACAATTAATATTAATTAATAAATAAAAAAAATTATGACTTCAAGAATTCCAACAAATGAAAAAGACTTTGCTTCTTACATGAAAAGAACAAACGACAGCTTATCGTTAACCGTAATTCCGACTACTGCAACTTCGTTCGGATGGACAAATCTGGAAGTGCACTGGTGGAGCGATCAATTTACAGCTTTTCTTGATCCGATAAACGGACTTTGGACAAAGCATGAAAACCCTTTAACTAAAACTAAAAGTATTAATGAGCAAGTAGTTAATTTTATAAAGAAATTTCATGTTACTGCTAATCCTTTATTAGACAGAGCTGCTTCAAGCCCTTTGGCAACTACGGATCTTGCCATCTTATTTAACTTTAAAATTGGTAAAAAGAGCCCAACTCATTATACAGCACCTATTAAAAGTTTGTTGTATGGCATTTACAAACAACTAGGTGGAGGCAGAATTGAAGGTAAAATGCACTCTGACCAAGAGGCGCACCGCCCTTCTTTAAACACTGCCGAACACTCTAATGGTATTGAGGTAGCATACACTTTAGGTGACACAGAAATGACTGATCCAGATGCAGTAGGTACCACTCATCTACAATTTTCAAAGGCTATATTTATAATAAATATGGGAATGGGGAATTCAGGTAGTGCAGTGTGGATAAACCAACGTTCGATAAATACCAAACATCCAGAACTTAACGGGCCTTGGAATAAGGCTCAGAAGTTTTATCTGCAATAAAGAGAAGTACTTGGAGTGCCTTGAGTACTTAGATTACTTGGAGTTGGAAAAAAGGCTATTAGCTGTTTAGATTATTAGACTTTTAGGAAGACAAAAAACCTTCACCATTAATCTTGGTGAAGGTTTTTTATTTATGTCATGAAAGATTATTTTCCTAATAGTTTAATAGCCCAAACTCCTTAAAGCCTTTTACAATTTTAGGCATTTCAAACTCCAAACTTTAGGCACTATTTTTTTCCTAATAGTCTAAAAGCCTAAACAACTAAAAGTCTCTTACAATTTTAGGCACTTCAAACTTTAGGCACTTCTTTTTCTTACTGCAAAGCTATCTGTTCAGCTTGATATACTTCGAAAGTAACTGCATCGTACACAAAAGCAACTATATGACAGTTCTTAGCATTCCATTTTGTTTTTGGAATGGTATAAGTATAACTGCTTAATATATCGTTTCCAACCAAATTGTAGGTAGTGCCATCGGTAATCTGTTGTCCCCACGAACCATTAACAGCCCCTCTGAGCATATGCATGAATAAATAATTAGGAACTAATACCGTAAGATTGAGTTGTGGAGCAATGATACTGTCTTCGGCAATACATATCTCCAAATTAAGTTTGTATTGATTTCCTTTAAGCATTTTAACATCCACACTACCGGTAACAGTGCTATCAGCAGCATTATAACTATTGTTTTGAAAAGCCACCGACATGTAAGGAACCTTTGCAAGATCGGCACCAACTTCGGATGCCCAAGCACTGGGACTAATAGCATTTGCATTAGGATAACCAGTTCGGTTAATCATACCATTGGGTAAACCATTATCGCTATGTATAAATTTATTATCCCAATCAGTGCCTGCTGTCGTCCTGAAATCATCGGGTAAACCGTCACCAACAAAAGGTTGCGCCAGAAAACCAACATGATTAGCCAACACTATTATCTTATCACCATACAAACTCAATAAATTATCAGCAATAACAGCCGCTCCAGGGCAATTAGGACATTTATGTGCTGTATAATCTTCTAAAAGAATCTTGCGACCGTACCAATCTTTGGTAGGAACAGGAGTAGTGTATGGTCCGTCTATTTTGTCGCAAGCCTGAAAAGCCAACGCAATGACAACTATATATAATAGAACTATTTTTTTCATACTCTTAATGATTTAAAAACTGCTTGTAATTGAAATATTAATACCATCAGCGGCAGGAACCAAACGGCAAACACCACCAACACACAAAATACCTTCGCGTTGCTTACCATAAGAAAGCTGAATTCTGTTAGCACCTTTATTAAAAGCTACACAAAAATTATAGTAATGAATCTTCTTACTGTCATCAGAATTACCGTAGTTATACATGTCGGTAACCGTAAAAAACCATTTAGGTGCAATAGAATATTCTAACAAAGCCTGAGCCCAATTACCCTGATCCTGTTTGGTAGCCAAATGCTGAAGCTCGCCTCTAAGTGATTTCTTTGGAGAAATTTTATAAGTAACATCAGCAATAAATATGTTTGAGTAAACTATAGGAGCACCCGGATGACCTTCGATAACAGCTTTGTTGTAAGTTAGATTAACCCATGATACTAATGCTTTAATGCTTTTAGATAGTTTCTTTGTAACTTCGATGTTGAAATCCTGGAAATACATTTCGTTACCAAATTTAAAGAAATTGGATGTATAACCAAGTGTCCCCCCCTGCCCAATTGCAGTAGTATCATTTATTTGTTGCTTATCAAGTGATTTAGCCAACGAATAATTTGCTTTAATTTCAGCACCATAAGCACCACCCAAAACTGAGCCTTTAGGAAGAGTATAAGTAACCTCTCCTTGGCAACCCATCTCGCCATTAGGCTGGGTAGCATAAGGATAAATGGAAGACAAACTGTAAGTATGTTGACGAGTTAGAGCAGGCAGATAGTTTAAGTTAAGCATGTTGCCAACTTCAGTTCTCGAAGATTTGAAAGCCATGTTATCTATTCGTTTAGCAGATAAAATAATGCCTAAACCCTTTTGAGAATAAGTGGCAGAAACCAATAAAGCCTCCCCCGGTTTGTATATAAAACCATTGGTAGCGTTAGGATTGTTAGCTTTGTAAGCATATTCGCTCATAAAGCTAATCTTGCCTCTCGATACGTTAAGTCTACCGGCAAAGGAAGCAACGTTTTCGGGTAAAACATACTTCTGAGTAGCATCATAAAGAATATCCTGAGTAGCTTCATATGTACTTACCACACTACCTCCAAAAGTTATATGGGTTTTGTTTTCCGAAAAGCTTTTTATAATCTCATTTAAATTAAATTCAGCATCACCACCTCTAACAATACCGGAACCTAGATCCCAGAAATATCTTTGCATGCCAATCAAGCCTTTTAAAACAATCCCTTTGTATGGATTAACTCTTATTTTTATCCCATCCATGGCATTATCAAGACCAAGATTTCTCTCTTCATAACTTCTTAAAATAAGCCCGTTCCCGAATTGTTCGTAGAAATTACCAACAGTTACTTCGAAGTCGTCAACTTTATAAGAAGCATAACGTGAACCTATACCACTACCTTTGTAACGTGTATCGAAACCTAACATAGGATCGCGATAACTTTCGTATCTTATCCCCGCTGAAAAGTTTCCGTTGGTATAAATAAGATTACAAAAAGCATTCATCAATATCTTCTGAGGAACATTTTGAGCACCTATAGCCGAATCCTTTTTATAATACTGAGCATCCATCTGAAAGTTCCCTTGAATAGAACCGGAATTTATGTTTTGAGAAAAAGAAAGTGCTGGTATTATAGTTAATACTAAAAGTACTTTCAACCTTACTAAAGTAAAATTTCTTTTCAAAGCTGATTAATTTTAATTAATAAAATGATTTTATGAAAGCTGTTACTTCGTTTCGGAGATACTTTCTCCTTTATTAAGTTTCCTTATTAAATCGATTACTTCCAATTCACTACCTTCTGAAAAAGAAGTATGTTGCCAAACAATTTCCCCATTACCATTAATTATAAATGTGTGAGGGATATTGTTAACATTCATAGCTCTTTTGAATTCGCTATTTACATCCAATAAAAACTGATATGTCCAACCTTTACCATTAATTAAAGGCAAAACGTTAGCTGAAGAACGAGCATCATCAATAGAAACAACAATAATTTTAACACCGGTTTCTTTTTGCCAATCATCATACACTTCATTAATTGCAGTTAATTCTTTTTGGCAAGGTTTGCACCAGGTAGCCCAGAACGTAATGATAAAAGGCTTACCATTATTTATTAAATCAGAAGTATTAATAGTTTTGCCATCTACGGTTTTAATAACAATAGAAGGAAGTTTTTTTACTGCTTTCTTTTCATTGCTTTGTGCGAATATTACACCGGTTAAAAACAGGCATAATGTTATAAGAATTATTCTTTTCATTGTGATATTGTTTTTAGTTAAGAATATAAGAATTAATTAAAGAAAACGTAAAAGGCTGTTTAGTTAAACAGCCTTTTGTATTTTTATTTTAAATTAAGTTTCTTTTTTACCATGGGTAAAATGTCTTCGCTCGAATCGGAGTAAAGTAAAACTCCAACGCCTCCATCAAAAACATAAGTGTATTTGTTTTCTTTAGCTACTTCTTCGATAGCTTTCTTAGCCTTATCAATGATTGGCGAAAGTAATTTCTTTTCTTTGTCCTGTAAATCTTTCTGGGCATTAGATTGAAATTCTTCAATACGAGCTTGCATATCTTGCAATGACTTTTGTTCAGTCTGTTTAATCAAATCTGACATTTCGTTAGCTTTTGCTAAGTAAGCCTGATATTTTGATTCCATTTCACTCTGCATTCCTTTTAGAGTTGCTTCTAACTCTTTAGCATGTTTTTGAAGTTCTGCCTGAGCAGAATCTCTACCTGGCATAAGTTTTAACAATTCATTTGAATCTATGTGACCTAATTTAATAACTTTTTGTGCGTTAGTTATAAAAGGCATACAGAATAGACATAAAACAACAATGGTTTTCAACAAGTTCCTCATCTTTATTATTATTAGTATTTAAAAATTATTTTTGTGCAAAAATATATAAATTAATTAATTAAACGAAATTTTATTAGAGTTATTTACCTTCAGGCTTAGTTCCGGGTGTTGTCTTTGTATTGCCTGCAGGAGTAGTTGCCTTTTGTGAAGGATTAGTAGTAGTTCCTTTAGTCTTGTTTAGTTTATAACCCATATCATCTAAAATATCATCACTTATATCATATTTTGGATCAGAATATATGATAGTTAAACTACCTGCTTTGTCAAAGATAAAAATATAAGATTTATCCTGAGCTCTTTTTTCAATAGCATTGTATATCTTATCTTGTATAGGTTTTACTAATTCTTGTCTCTTTTTAAAAAGATCGCCATCTTTACCAAATCTTTTCTTTTGTAGATCTTTAGCATCTTTTTCTGAGTTTATTATTTCAGCTTCACGTTTCTTTTTAACATCTTCAGGTAGTAATACTGATTCAGCTTGAAATGATTTATAAAGGTTGTCAATTTCTTTAAACTTCTGTTCAATATCTTTTTGCCATTGTTTCGATAGCTGATCTAATTCACCTTGGGCATCTTTGTATTCTGGAATATTATCTAATATATATTCGGTATCTACATAAGCATACTTCTGAGCAAAAGATTTGCCAAAAGACAAAAACATTATAACTATTAATGCGAAAGCTATTTTTTTCATACTTAAATTTATTTAAATTACTTAATATTATACTCAAATATTATGCCAAAATTAAAATTAATCCAGAGACTGGTTAATTGAGAAATGGAATTGTCCACCGGAGGCACTTGGATTACCCGGGATAGCATCAAAACCATAACCCCAGTCAAGTCCTAACATCCCAAACATCGGTAAAAATACTCTTACTCCAAATCCAGCAGATTTATACATGTTATAAGGATTAAACTGTTTAAATGTAGACCAACAATTACCGCCTTCTAAAAATGTTAATGCAAAGATAGTAGCACTAGGATTTAAGGATAATGGATACCTTAATTCCATTGTAAGTTTATCGTAAGATGTACCACCTACATAACTACCACTTGAATTCTGAGGTGTTAAAGTATTGTTTCCGTAACCTCTTAATCCTACTAGTTCGCGGCCATCCAAAGCATAACCTGAAAGACCATCACCACCAACATAAAATCTTTCGAAAGGAGGATATCCAATATCTTTATTATAATAACCTAAAGCTCCAAATTTAGCTCTTGTGTTTAATACTAACTTATCGTATACATTAAAGAACCATGAAAAGTTAAATTTCCATTTATAATATTCTAGAAATTTGTATTTTTCTTGATCTGTAGTTCCTACAAAACTTTTTCCTGTTATAAGAGAATAAGGAGGAGAAGTTTGAAGAAGAAGAGTCATTGTTGAACCACTTCTAGTATAAATAGGAGCATCAATTGAGTTACGGGCAAGTGTTACATTGTAATTTATATTATTAGAATGTCCATTGGCAAAAGTAAACAATGATGAATAATTCTTCAAGTCATAGCTTTGAAATGATATCCCATGAGAAAGCGTAAAATAATCATCAGGCCATTTTAGTCTTTTTCCTAAATTTACAGATACACCATTTATTATTAATGAAGCATAAGTTGCGTCAGTAGATGCTAAACCGTTAGTTTGTACAGAATGATAAACGGAAACACTAAGTGCGTTTGGTTTTTTACCACCTAGCCAGGGTTCCGTGAAAGAAGCATTAACAGAATAATAATATTTACCGTTAGTTTGTCCTCTTAAACTTAGTTTCTGACCATCACCTGCAGGTAAAGGTCGCCAAGCATCTTTCTTAAAAAAGTTTCTTGCTGAGAAATTGTTGAATGATAAACCTAAAGTTCCAACAACCATTCCACCACCCCAACCACCGGATAATTCAATCTGATCTGAAGAAGTTTCTTCAACAGAGTATTCTATATCAACAGTTCCATTTTCTGGATTTGGTGTTGGTATTGGTTGGATTGTTTCAGCATTAAAATATCTTAATTGAGCAAGTTCTCTAGTGGTTCTGATTACATCCGAACGACTAAAGAGTTGACCTGGGAGTGTTTTTATTTCTCTAAGAACAACATGATCGTTTGTTTTAGAATTTCCTTTGATAGTAACTTTGTTTATTCTCGCTTGCTTACCTTCTCGTATCCTTACCTCTATATCAATAGAGTCATTATCTACAAGTACTTCTACAGGTATTGCCTGAAAAAATAAATAACCATCATCCATGTATAGCGAACTAACATCAAAACCATTTGGATTGAAAGATAAATTCCTTGTTAAATTAGTTTGATTATATACATCACCTTTCTTAACTTTCAATATATCGTCAAGTTGTTGTGACGTATATTTTGTATTCCCTACCCATGTAACATTTCTAAAGAAATATTTCTTTCCTTCAAAAACCCATATGTCAAGATTATCTAAACGATTGTCTACTTTTGATAAAGAATCCGTAATAACCTTAGCATCTCTAAATCCTAATTCATTATATTTATCTACAATTTTCACTAAGTCTTCTTTGAAATCTTCTTCAATAAATTTTGAAGTTTTAAATAAACGATAGATTCTTTTTTCTTTCGTTTCTTTCATGGCACGTCTTACTTGTTCTTCTGTTAAACTAATATTTCCATGAATTCTTATATTCTCAAGTTTAACTTTATGGTTTTTATTGATATTAATACTTAGGATGATACTATTTGTAATAGTTGTATCTTTATCTTGTTTAATATCCACTTCAGTATTCAAAAATCCTTTTTTAATAAAATAATTCTTAATGGTGTTTTTTGATCTGATAATTACATTATCTGTAATAACATCCCCACTCGTAAGTTTTATTTCATCTCTTATTTTATCAGCTTCTCCTTTTCTAATGCCAAGGAACTTAAACTTTGAAAGCCTGGGTCTTTCCTGTAAATAAATATCAAGGAAAACTGTAGCACCAGATACTTTGGTAACAGATATTTTAATGTTCTCAAATAACCCTTGTTCCCATAATTTGTCAATTGCACTAATTATTTTATCTCCGGGTATTGTAATTTTACTCCCAACAGTTAAACCTGATAAAATAATTAACATGTTATTATCAAGAAACTGAACACCGGTTACTGTTATTCCACCTATTTCATATTCTTTAGGTGTTGAATAATCTATTTCTGAAAGATCTCCTCCGATATTTATCTGTGCAAAAGAAATATTGAAAAGAAATAATAAGAAAGTTGAAATTAAAAATATTTTGAATTTCATTAGCTAAATAAGTTGTTAAGTTGTTCGCTGATTAAACCGAATCTTCTTTCCCTGCTTTGATAATCTAGGATTGCAAGGTAAAGATCTTCTTTTTTAAAATCAGGCCATAATTTTTGTGTAAAATATAGTTCAGAATATGCGATCTGCCATAGTAAAAAATTACTTATCCTATATTCACCACTAGTTCTTATAAGCAATTCAGGATCGGGTATTGTTGCAGTATTAAGACAGGAGGAAATCAAATCCTGATCAATTTGATCGGGTTGTAACTCATTATTCTTTACCCTCGTAGCAATGGATTTAATAGCTTCTGTTATCTCCCATTTCGAACTATAACTTAATGCTAAAACAAGTGTCATTTTATTATTATGTGCAGTATTGTCTATTGCTGTCATTAGTTCGTCATAAGTTTCTTTCTCGAGACTTTTAATATCTCCGATAGCCATTAAACGAATATTATTGTCATTTAGTGTTTTTGTTTCAAGATTAATTGTTCGTACTAATAAACTCATTATTGCATCAACCTCTTCTTTAGGTCGATTCCAATTCTCAGTAGAAAAAGCATAAAGCGTTAAATATTTAATTCCTAATTCTGCCGCTGCTTCAACATTCTCTCTAACAGAAATAACTCCATTTTCATGTCCAAAAATTCTTTCATGATGTCTTTGTTTTGCCCATCTTCCATTCCCATCCATAATGATAGCAATATGTTGTGGCAACTTATTTTTGTCAATTTTTTCTATTAGATTGGTCATATTATTTTTGGAAAATCAAGCAGAAGTGGATTAATTATAAAGGTTGTCTTTGTAGTTAAAGCCTTTATCAAAACATGATGGTTTAGCCTTATAGCCTAATTTAATAGTTACTGTAAATCCCGCAAAAGAATACCAGTCATTTGTTGCTGAATTCCCTCTTGATTCGCCAGCTACATGAGGCAGTCTATAAGTTCCTGTTAAAGGATCTATTAGTTCTACTGTTCTATCAGCTAATGACCTTGCAGCAGCACTTTGTCCTGACATATCAGCATAAGTTGTGCTTATGTCATCTAAATAATCTGTAAATGTTTTTCTCATTCCCCATTCAAGACCTATACATATTTTCTTATTTAAACTAAATTTAAAACCAATTCCAAATGGAATAGCTAATTGAGTTGTTGAATAAGGTTTTTTGTCTGGATAAAGTACAGATCCTTGCCCTTCAGTCCCCATAGGCTGTAGATCATACCAATCAGTTTGACCGGTTTTGGGATCATAATATTCTGCTTGTGGATTAAATGAAAACACTGATAAGCCTGTAAATATATATGGAGAAAACCGATGAGTGCTGCTTCCTGTAAAGTATTGCAAAAAATTGAGTTCTATTTGTGCTGAGAATTCCATGATATGAGATTTAAAACTCAGATTTCGCGTGTTCCCAAAATCAGCATCGCTCCCTTCAACAGTCCCATAAATAGCATTCATTTTAAAAGCCCAATGTGGATTAAAATTATATCTGTATATAACCCCAAATGCAGGATTTGGCTTATAGAATACAGTGGAAGTATTAATATCTCCCATATAAAATGATGTCCCTGCAAAAATACCATATTCTGATCTTTGAGCTTTAACACTTGACGCTAATACTATCAAACAAATGAGAAAAAATATCCTTTTCATTTTACTTTGTCTAATTAAAACATTTTTAATAACTAAACCATTAAAAAATGGTTTTTAATAAGTCAGCAAAAGTACTTCTTTTTTTTATATAATACAATATTATAGAAACATTTGGTTTTCACCTTAGAGATATTTATGAAATATTAAGATAAAACTCAACTAATTTCTGGCATCTGATCCCCACAATAATTTATGTCTTATAGTTGAAAAAAAGTTTTGATTGTTCAACCTGACTAAATTTATTTTGAACTTTTCTTTTTTTACGATCAACTCTTGTGCCTCTCTAATTGAAGAAGAACGTGAATCTAAGCTAACAAAAAACTCTTCATTACGTGTTTCAACTTCTATTCTAATAATATTATTATCCGGTATAACGATAGGACGTACAGTTAAATTGTGTGTAGCTATTGGTGTGATAATAAAATTTTCGGATTCCGGTGTTATTATAGGTCCTCCACAACTTAATGAATAAGCAGTTGAACCCGTTGGTGTAGCTATTATTAACCCATCTGACCAATAAGTATTTAAAAACTCATCATTAACATAAACTTTTACTCTCAACATTGACAATGGCAATTGTTTGTAAACTGTCATTTCATTTAATGCGTAATTTAATTCTCCAAATGGATTGGAGGGAGTTTCTAATCTGACGAGTGACCTTTTATCAAGAACATAATTCCCTTCAAGTATTGCATTTAATGCTGGTAGTATGTTGTCTTTATTTATACTTGCCAAAAAACCTAAGCGCCCCATATTTATTCCTAAGATAGGTACTCCAGAATCTCTGACTAATGTAATTGTATCTAGCAAAGTTCCATCGCCACCTAATGATAATAAAAAGTCTACGTTGTCTTTTATTTCTAAATGATCTGAAAAGGTTTGAACTGTATTATTAAAATTAAAAATCTTTATATATGAATTAAAGAATGGTTCATAAATTATCAATGATATGCCCAATGATTCGATTTTATCGATCAATAATTGTACATATTCATGGTTATTACCATTTAAATTCTTCCCAAATAATGCTATTTTCATTTATTCTTTTTTATATCGAAGTCATAAAATGTATAAACACCCCACTCTCTCCTTTTTTATTTATTGAATATTCAATTCTGATTACTTTATCATAATAAGTAACAAAATCAAGACCTATCCCACCACCTAATAACAGCTGGTTATTCAGTGGATTTATAAGCTCAGATTCTTTTGATTTAACATATCCTGCATCAGCGAACAAATTTACATAAAAAGCATAAGGTATCGTGTTAAATTTTTCTGTTTTTACAATATTTATCTTTTTAACTTTTGGTGGGATTAAATTATATTTAATATTTGTTTTCAGTAAGCCAAAGCTTTGCCCATTTATTACATAGTATTCGTACGAACGCACAAAATCTCTTCCATATCCTAATCCATTGTTGAGAAAATAAGGACTTTCGGAAGAATGCATCAATGTAAGTCCTGAAGCAAAATATAATCGTTGATTTAATTTCCAGTATTTTCTTATTGAACTTTCGATACTATAAGTATTTATTTCTTCATTAGTTAATAATCCCATCCCATTCTTAATATATTTAATATCAAAATAACTTCCCTTTAAAGGATAGGGTCGATAATCGCGATAATCTATTTTGAAATGATACGAAAGAGAAAGGAATCCTGTAAAAGTATTTTTATTTATCGAATAATCTTTATTGAGATTTAATAAAGTATCAGCAAAATAATAATTAAAATAACTTAAATTTAAAGTGTGAATGTAATGAATACTTCGACGATAAGTAAACCCTAAAGTTGAATAAATTTGTTTTTTAAGATAAGTATCAGTTTCTTTAAAGAATTCTATCTTATTGTCAGTTGTATTATAAGCAACTTCATGGTTTCGCATGATACCACCCTCAAAAGTTAAGCCTAATGTTTTTTTATTATCCAGATATGGAATAGTATAAGCGATGCCATAATTTTCGTCATATCCTAAGCTAAATATAAATGACAATGTTTCTTTTCTTCCTCTAAAATTATATGCAGTCAAATCAATACCATAGTTTACTCTATTGAAATCCTTGGTTTTCCACCAGGTGTTAAAATTTCTATCTGCCAGATTAAATTCAGGAATTGGCCATACGTACCACCTTTCAATAAGTTTTATATTAATTTTAACACCATTCTTATTGTCAAACTCCGGCATGATAGTCACGAAGTTAAATAATGATGTATTCATTACATTTTCAGAGCTCTTTTTAATCCTTTCGGATAAATCTTTATTCAATAGAGTATCACCTTCCTTCAGCAAAAGCTCTCTTAACACAATATAATCTTTTGTAATTTTATTTCCTTCAATAATAATCTTATGAACAACAATCATACCCGAATCAGGAAGCTCATTATTAATACTTTTGTTAGCAAACAAAACATTAAATAAAAATATAAATAGTATGATAAAAAGTGTTCTCAATAAAATAACAAGTATTAAATTAATTCAGGAATAAATAAATTTTTAAGACGATTTGAAAATTATTAATTGTTAATTATTAAATGTTAATTATTTTTTTAAATGCTTAAGTACTTCATCAATGCGTCGAATCTTTCGTTAAGATCATCACTAACTTCAGGTTCGGCATAGATGCCTTTTACAATATAATTATAACGGTTAAAAGTCTGAAGAACGGGAGCAATATCATTTCTGTTTAGCTTGAGCGTAACATCCATTTTAGTGGAATCAGGGTGAGAAGTAATGTATGTGCTAAGAATCTTGGTATCATTAGATTCAACTATCTGAGCAATCTCCGAAAGGGAATAATCATTAACACTAATTTCGAGCACAAGAATGGCGCCCGGGCTTTTAACAGCAGTTATCTCCGAAAATTCCTCAATCAATTTTCTTTTTGATATTACTCCAAGATAATTTTCTTTAGCATCAACAACCGGAAGTAAAGTAAGCTCAAGTTCGGCAAATATTTTAACAACTTCAAATACATGCTGATTTTCGTTAACAAAAGGTCTGTTTAATGACAGTATATGAGTGCCGAGCGGATCATCAAAATGATTATTTGTGTAAATATCATCCTCCGTTATCAAACCTAAAAAATCAGTATTGTTTACAATTGGCAGATGCGACACCTTGTATTCATCCATCATAGTTAGAGCTAAAGCTCCAGTATCTGAAGTTTTTACAGGTAAAATTGTATCGTCTGTTAAGTCTTTTGCAAACATGTCTTAATTTTTAGTCAAAAGTATAAAATCTAACGCAATATTTACCTATTTGTTTTTTATTTTTTTTAATAATGATTATAGATTTTAATTAATTCAGCTATTTTATATATATTTTGTTTGTTTATTAATACATTCTAAATTTAATTAGTTGAATCATATATAATAATTTTAGTAAGAATTATTAGATTAAAACG
>JBAXLO010000130.1:0-13147 GCA_037134755.1 Bacteroidota bacterium
GCAAATAAATATCAAACTCATGAAAATTAATAAGCATGTATTAACTCTGTTGTTTACGCTTCTTCTCTTTAGTGCTTTTAGCCAAAATACATCTTTCAGTAAAGTAATATCTCCTTATGGAAATATACATAGTGCCTCTTTTTCAGCAACCAGCATAATAAAACAGAACAATAATTATTTACTTTCTTTAACAGGATTTGATACAGCAAATATTAGTACCAACGTAAAAAGCTTATATTTTGCAAAAGTTGATTCAAATGGTGAGAATTTCGAAATAATAAATAAATATAATCCTCTTGATACTAATTATAATGATTATTTTGGTAATTTTATCAAAACACATAACAGTGGTTATTGCTATTTAGGAGATATAACTTGGACTTATGATACTAATTGGTTTCCTCAATCTACACATTTCATTATGTTATTTGATAGCAGCATGAATAATACCTTAATAAAACATTTACCTATTGATACAATACCAGAAATTATAAGGAATATCAAAGAAACACATGATCATGGTTTTATAATTGTTGGACAAAGATATGCGAACGATTATCAAGATAATGTACTTATAATTAAAACAGATAGTTTAGGAAATCAGCTATGGAAAACAAATATAGCAACCGGAGACTTAAGTGCTGGAGAACAAATAGAAGAAACTTCAGACAAAGGTTTTTTAATTAGAGGATATAGATTTTCAATTGCACAGCATTATGCGTGGCCTTTTATATTAAAGATAGATAGTGTTGGCAACTTTTTGTGGGATCATTTTTTTGGTAGTGTTGGAATTAATGGTGATGCATCTTTTGCAATAACATATGAAGGTGATTATATTGTAGCTTATGGATATGCAGTTTATACAGAAACTAATGGTCAATATTTTTTAGCACGTATTAATGTTATAAAATATACACCGGATGGCACTGAGATATGGAACAGAATGTTTGATACAATCAGATTAAATAATTGTGTAAATAAAATACAAGTCTTACCAAATAGTGATTTTATTGTAATGGGTTCTAATGGAAAAATGAATGATTTAGATTCCTATTTTCATTTTGAGACTTTCTGTATGAAATTTAACTCAAATGGAGATAGTATTTGGCGAAAGGCTTATTTTTATTCAGCTCAATTTGTAGATGAAAATTATTTAATAGATAATATACTTAATACAGATGGTAGTATTACAGCCTGTGGTTCTGTGGATGGAGATACTATTGTGCCTTATCAAAAAATATGGATACTTAAAACGGATAGCAATGGTTATGCCCCCGGCTGCTACCCTACAGGGATAGAAGAAATACAATATATAAAAGCAGAGGGGATAAAGATTTATCCCAATCCTGCCAATACACAATTTACAATAGCGTTTAAAGATGTTATGAACAGCAATGCTATTGTTGAACTTTATGGTAGTATGGGTAATCTGGTACTTACTGATTATATGCAAAAAGATACTTACATTAAAAATATTGATGTAAGTAAACTTAATTCAGGTTTGTATTTTTACAATATAAGTATTAACGGAGCTAAAGTTTCGTCAGGCAAACTAACTATTTTAAATAATTAATACAACCTTTTTAAGAAAATCCTGTCTATATGGCAGGATTTTCTTATTTTTGTATTCAATATGGATTATTTTAAAAATATATTCTTTTACCTTTTTATATTCTTTGTATTAAATATACAAGGACAGCAAATATTAAGCCCAAACTATGTTCAAAATCATTCATTTGAAGAATATTATAATTGTCCTTCTGCCACTGATTTTACTAATATAGTTAATTGTAAATTTTGGTGGGGATTAAGTACTGAGTACTATAATGCATGTGCAACACTTTCTGCTTTGTCTGTACCATCAAATGAAGGTGGATTTCAATATGCACATACTGGTAATGCTTATGTTGGTTTTAATCTTTATGCAAAAAATCCTCTATCTACGGATTATAGAGAAGCAATAAAAACGAAACTAATTGATTCGTTATTCGCAAATAAACGATATTGTTCTAATTTTTATATTTCTCTTGCAGAAGTTTCGTTTCAAAATTATATTTTGCTAGATTCAGTCGGTATTCTAATTACTAAAGATTCAGTTCCTGATATACAAACTCCTATTTTAAGTAATGGAATAAAAATGCAACACAGTATTTATAATATAGATACTATAAGTTGGTTTAAAATATCAAATACTTTTTTTGTTAATGGTGGTGAATACTATTTAACAATAGGTAATTTTGATAATATTGTTAACTGGCCTTCCAGTGTATGGCAGGCACAAACTTATATTTATGTAGATGATGTTTCGGTTTGTGAGTGTAGTTTTAATTTTAATTTAGGAAATGATACTACATTATGTATCGGCGATAGCCTAATACTTAAACCAAATATGCCTAATGCAATATATAAATGGCAGGATGGGAGTATAGATAGTATTTATAAGGTTACACAAGCTGGTATCTACTGGCTAAAAGCTTACTTTCCGGATTATAATATTACTTCTTATGATACTATAAATGTAACTTATATACCTAATCCGGTTGTTAATTTAGGAAATAACACAATACTTTGTCAGGGACAAACATTATTACTTAACGCAACTACAAATAATGCAACTTATCTTTGGCAGGATGGTTCTACTGCTCCAACATTTAATGCATCACAAGATAGTACTTATTGGGTAAAGGTAACCGATACAACAGCCAATTGTAGTACTACTGCAACAATAAAATTAGAATGTGATGCAGAACCTGTAATACCTAATATTTTTACTCCAAATGGTGATGGTTCAAATGATAACTTTATAATAAAGAATATAGAATACTGGGATATTAATCTGCAAGTATTCAATAGATGGGGAGTAATCGTTTATGAAGATAATAACTATAAAAATAATTGGGATGGTAAATGCAAGGGCAATCCTTTAGCCGATGGAACTTACTTTTATATTATAAAGGCTAAAGGAAAGGATAGTGGAATAGAGAAGGAGTATAAAGGGAGTTTGATGATAATGAGATAGACCTTTCCCGACTCGACTCCCCTCGACGACTGATAGCTGACAGGTTGAATTCATAATTCTTAAATCGCTATATCACCAAATCATATATATTTAAACCTTGAATTCGGATATAAATAAAATGAAAATTACCTGTGAACTTTTGTATATTTAATGCTAAAAAGTTGTAATTTTGCATGATAATTTAATACATATAAAGATGAATTCTTTAAAAGAGAAACGCAAGTTAGGAAACAGCGGTCTTGAAGTGTCTGCAATTGGGCTGGGTTGTATGGGAATGACCTTTGCTTATGGTCCTTCGCCTGATAGAAAAGAAATGATTTCGATGCTTCATAAAGCAGTTGACCTAGGTGTAACTTTTTTTGATACTGCAGAGGTATATGGACCTTTTACTAATGAAGAACTAGTAGGAGAAGCATTGGCTCCAATACGTGATAAAGTGGTAATAGCTACTAAGTTTGGTTTTGCACTTGATCCTAATGGAGGTCCAAAATGGATAGGGTTAAATAGTCGTCCGGATCATATAAGGGCAGTTGCAGAGGCTTCACTTAAAAGACTTAAAATAGATGCTATAGATTTGTTTTACCAACATCGCGTTGACCCTAATGTACCTATTGAAGATGTTGCGGGAACAGTGAAAGACCTTATAAAAGAAGGGAAAGTAAAACACTTTGGAATGTCGGAAGCAGGAGCACAAACGATACGTCAGGCTCATGCAGTACAAGAAGTTACTGCATTGCAAAGCGAATACTCTTTGTGGTGGAGAGAACCTGAAATTGAAATATTACCAACACTCGAAGAACTTGGGATTGGTTTTGTACCTTTCAGCCCGCTAGGCAGAGGATTCCTTACGGGTAAAATTGATGAAAAGACAGCATTTGATAGTGCTGATTTTAGAAATACACTGCCAAGATTTACAGTAGAAGCTCGTAAAGCAAATCAGGCTTTAGTTGACTTACTTACTAAAATTGCCATCGAAAAGAATTCGACACCTGCTCAAATTACTCTTGCTTGGTTATTAGCACAGAAACCATGGATAGTGCCAATACCGGGAACCAGAAAGTTGGAAAGATTGGAGGAAAACATTGGTGCAACAACATTAGAACTCACAGCCGAAGACTTTATAGAAATAGGGAATGCTACATCATTAATCACAATTGAAGGCACAAGATACCCTGAAAGTACATCAAAATTAGTTAATAAATAGAATATTAATGCTCAATTTATAAAACATAATATAATCATGAAAAGAAATCCTATCCTATTATTTGTATTGTTTTCTTTAATAACAATGACATCAAAAGGTGCTAACGACACTACAAGGGTTTTGTTTATTGGCAACAGTTACACGTCAGTTAACAACCTGCCACAGTTATTTACTGATGTATCAGTATCGGCAGGGAAAAATGTATTTATCGACAGCAATACTCCCGGGGGAACAACTCTTCAACAGCAGTCAGCAGATGCTACAACACAAGCAAAGATAATGCAGGGAGGATGGGATTATGTGGTGCTTCAGGCTCAAAGTCAGGAGCCTTCTTTCCCTGATGATCAATTTATTTCTCAAAGTTATCCTTATGCTCTTGTTTTGGATAGTTTGATAAAAGCTTACAATCCTTGTTCTAAAACTGTTTTTTATATGACATGGGGCCGTAAGAACGGTGATGCAACTAATTGTGCTTTTTTTCCTCCTTTGTGTACTTATCAGGGAATGGATAGCCTTTTGCATTTAAGATATTGTATGATGGCTGATAGTACACATGCTTTAGTTTCGCCTGTGGGTGCAGCATGGCATTATGTAAGGGATAATGATTCGACGCTTGAACTTTACCAGAGCGATGAAAGCCATCCATCTTTAGCTGGTTCTTATATTGCTGCATGTAGTTTCTTTTCAATTATTCATAAAAGTGATCCAACCTTGATAACTAATTTAGAAGGTTTGGATACTGTTGCTACATATATTCAAAATGCAGTTAAAACTATTGTTTATGATAGTCTTTTAATGTGGAATGTTGGGAGGTATCATCCAATTGCTGATTTTACCTATAACACGGGGATTAGTGGTAATGGTACTGTTTATTTCTATAATAATACAATTGATGCTCGTAATTATTTATGGAGCTTTGGTGACGGAAACACTTCTACTTTGGCAAATCCTGTACATCAGTTTTTACAACCAGGGATATATACTGTTAAATTAAACGTTAATGATTGCTTTTTAACTGATACAATTTCCAAACAAGTTGTTCCAGGGTTTGAAGGGATAAATGAGATTGAAGCTAAAAAGTTTAAAGTTTCTCCAAACCCTGTTAATGATAAATTAATCATAAGCTCTGATAATTTTATAAACAATAACTATCTGATAAAGATAACTAATACAACAGGAATTTTAAATAAGGAAATTAATTCTATTAATAAAAAAGAACAAGTAATTGACGTAAGTAATTTCAAGACAGGATCATATTTTATTTCGATAATATCAAAAGATAAGAAGGTTGTAAATTTGAAAGTAATTAAAAACTAGAAAGTGCCTAGAGTTTGGAGTGCCTAGAATGCCTAAAGTTTGATATTAAAAATGATGAATAATGCTAATCACATTATTCATCATTTTTATTTAAGAAGTTATTTTTAGTTTAAAAGTTCTCTGCTTTTATTTCATAGTATGCTTGTGGATGACCACATACCGGGCAATTTTGTAAAGCCTTTTCACCTTCATGAACGTGTCCGCATTTACGACATACCCATTTAACTTTCTTTCCTTTCTTCTGAAAAACTTCTTCGTTATTTATGTTGGCTAATAGTTTACGATAACGTTCTTCGTGTTCTTTTTCAATTGTGGCAATTAATTTAAAAGCCATAGCAACTTTCTTAAAACCCTCTTCTTCGGCTACCTTTGAAAACTCCGGATATAGTTCTGTCCATTCTTCGTTTTCACCGTCTGCTGCAGCTTTTAAGTTTTCAGCAGTAGTAGCAATCATTCCTGCAGGATAGGAAGCAGTAATCTCTACTACTCCGCCTTCCAGAAATCTAAAGAATATCTTAGCATGACATTCTTCCTGTAAAGCTGTTTCTTCAAAAAATGCTGCGATTTGTTCATAGCCATCTTTTTTTGCTTGTTTAGCAAAAAATTGATAGCGGTTTTTTGCCTGTGATTCACCTGCAAATGCCTTTAACAGATTCTTTTCTGTTCTTGTTCCCTTTATACTCATATTCGTGATTTATTTATTTAACAAAATTACATCTTTAATTTCAATAAATCCTTATCTTTGACGATTATTTTCAACATAAAATCAAATAAAAATGGAACTTGTTTTTGCAACCAATAATTCACACAAACTAAAAGAGATAACACCTCTTCTTAAAAATAGTTTTAAGATTTTATCTTTAAGAGATAAAGAAATTAAAGATAATATTCCCGAAACAAAAGACACAATTGAAGGAAATGCGTCTGAAAAAGCTTTCTATATATATAATAAGTATAATGTAAATTGCTTTGCTGATGATACAGCTTTGGAAATAGAAGCACTAAATGGTGAACCTGGCGTTTATTCAGCACGTTATGCAGGCAATAGATGTAGTTTTGATGCTAATATTAATCTTGTATTAGATAATTTGGAAGGAAAAACTAATAGAAAGGCAAGATTCCGTACAGTTATTTCGTTAGTGATTGATGGAAAAGAAACATTATTTGAAGGAATTATAAATGGTGCTATTTCCACTGAAAGATATGGTAGAGATGGTTTTGGATATGATCCTATCTTTATGCCAAATGGTTATGGAATGTCTTTTGCAGAGATGACTCTTGACGAAAAGAATAAGATAAGCCATAGAGGAAAAGCTGTAGCTAAACTAGTTGATTATATAAATAAGAATTTTAAATAAGAACAACCTCACCCTAATGTTTTAAAAGTCCTCTCCTTTGGAGAGGATTTAGGAGAGGTTCGGTAATAATAATAACATGCCAATACAAACTGAAGAACAATTAAGGAATGAGACCTTAAAAGATGTTGCTGCTAAGATGTTACTTGCTGCACGAACTGCTCCTAAAGCAAGAGGGAATGATAATCTTAAGCTTGCTGTTGCAACTGGTGATACTCTTAAAGAAATTGCTGACAAGATGATTGAATTCGGCAATAGAGATGGCAGGGCTTTCTTCCTAAGAGATGCAGCAAATGTAATGAAATCGGAAGCTGTGGTTTTGATTGCTACTACTATTAAAACACAAGGTTTAAACTGTGCTCTATGTGGTTTTGATACTTGCGAAGCTAAAGAGCAGCATCCTAAAGTTCCTTGTATCTTTAATACAAATGATCTTGGTATTGCCATAGGTTCGGCGGTTAGTGTGGCTGCTGATAATCGTGCGGATAACAGGGTAATGTTTTCAATCGGCTTTACTGTTAACGAAATGAGATTGATGGATACTGAAGATCTTATCATCTTTGGTATTCCTTTAAGTTCGTCAGGTAAGAGTCCTTTCTTTGATAGACCAGCAGTTTAAACTAATAATATGTGTGGAATAGCCGGTATATTAAAACTTTCTGACAAAGATATTCATCTTCCTTCTGTCATTCAGCAGATGACTTATGCTATTAAACATCGCGGACCTGATGATGAAGGTTTTGTTTTGTTTAATAAAGAAGAATCAATTACTGCCGGTAGTAAAGATACTCAAGCTACGGCTTGGAATAGGGAGTTTAAATATTCTGCTAAAGAACCAATAGAAAGTCTTAACAATAGCTATTCATTAGCTTTCGGTCATAGACGTTTGTCTGTGATTGACCTCTCTGAATATGCACATCAACCGATGTGTAATGAGGATGCTGATGTTTGGATTACTCTTAATGGTGAGATTTATAATTATATTGAAATCCAAAATGAATTAAAAGAATTAGGACATCATTTCATCAGCCAGAGCGATACCGAAGTACTGTTGAAAGCTTATGAAGTTTGGGGTTTTGATTGCCTTAATCATTTGAATGGTATGTTTAGTTTTGTTATTTATGATAAGAATAAAAACATATTGTTTGGAGCCAGAGATCGCTTTGGTGTGAAGCCTTTGTATTATTATAAAGATGAAAATGTATTTGCTTTTGCTTCCGAACATAAGGCTTTATTAAAGATTCCTGACATTAATACAGGAGTTAATGAGTCAGCTGTATTTGAACATCTATTTCTTAATCAAGTAGAATTAGAAGCAGAGAGTTTCTTTAAGAATATATATGAACTTCAACCTGCACATTCTTTTACTATAGATATTAATACCGGAGCGTTTACTATAAACAGATATTATCAACTGGATTATAATACTCAAAAGACTTCCTTTGATGAGCAGTCTTTTGTTGATCTTGTAAATAATACAAAGAAATTAATGTATGAAGCTGTTGATATTCGTCTGCGATCGGACATCCCTATTGGTTTCTGCCTTAGTGGTGGGCTTGATAGTTCCAGCATTGTTTGCATGGCTTCTGATATCAATAAGAAGAAAGCTGTTAACAATCTGGGTGAACATCTTACTGCTTTTACTGCTACCAATCAGTTGAAGGAAACCAATGAAGAAGCCTGGGCAGAAATGGTTGTTGATAAAACGGGGGCTAATTGGATTAAAGCTTCTTGCACTGCTGATGACATGATGAAAGAACTGGAGAATATTATTTATCATCAGGATATTCCATTGCTTTCTACAAGTACTTATGCGCAGTATAAAGTGATGCAGGCTGCCGGACAAAGTGGTATACATATATTAATTGATGGTCAGGGTGGCGATGAACTCTTTGCAGGTTATGCTCCATTCTTTAGTGCGTATTATGCTGAGCTGATACAAACAATGGATTTAAGTTCTTTTATTAATGAGATTAAAAACATCGACAACTCCCCTACTACTATCGAAGTATTTATTAAATCTCTTTTCAAGTCGGGTATTGATAAAGTGTTAGCTACAGGTATCTCTAAAAAGTATTTCTCTCAACTATTTAAAGGAGAAACATCTTATCTGAATGATGAATTCCTGAATAAGTATCAGCATAAGATTAAATTTGCAGGTGATTATCAGATTACAGGAGTTAATAAATTATTGCATTATTTCTTTACACAACATTATTTAAAGAATCTATTGCGTTGGGAAGACCGTTGTTCTATGGCATTTTCTGTAGAGTCACGTACTCCTTTTTCTGATGATATTAATCTTATTGAATATTTGTTTTCGCTTCCTTCAGCATATAAAATTCATAATGGTTGGAGTAAATATTTATTACGTACTGCTATGAATGGAGTTTTGCCCGATGCTATCAAAAACCGTAAAGATAAGATGGGATTCTCTACTCCACAATATTTATGGCTGAAAGAAATTAATCAACAAATGAAACAAAAGATCATTGAACTTAAAGGTGATGATAAACTGGTAGATGCTGATAAACTATTAAATGATTGGGATATGATATTTAGCAATCCAACCGATAAAAGACAGGACTTTGCTTTTAGGTATATGTGTTATCTTATATGGAAAAATCTTTTCTTTAAAGATTAATAGTTTTATGATGTTTATATTTAGATCCGAAGTTCAGGTTTTAATATAAAAAGAAGCCCTGCATATTTATTAAGTATGCAGGGCTTTCTTATAGCGGTCGTCGAGCGGAGTCGAGAAGGGAGAGGTTATTCTTTTACAAACTTCCTTACTAATGTTTCTTTCCTTTTAATCTAACTTCGCATGCTAATTTGCTTTATCTGTTTTCTAATAACCAGTTATTATAAAAATCAATTGCATCTTTTTTAAATCTAAAAGCTTTTAAAGAAAAGTATTGTCCTTTTATGTTAACTCTTACTATAAATTTTCTTGTATGATGATAATGAATTATACCTTCTTCATTAATTTGTTCTTTTTTGTTTTCTGATAGTAATAATCGGCTTTGGCTCATTTATGATTTCCCTTCTTTCATCTCCCCAATTATCTTCATTGTTTCAACGCTTACGGTGCATACTCTTTTTAATAGGTCTATCACATGCTCTTTATAATCGGCGAAACGATAAGTGTTGAACTTTTCGGCTATTGTTGGGTCTATTGGTTTCTTTTCTTTGTATTGGTCGAGTATCCATTCTAATGCCGAGCGGTTGCCGAGTTTATATTCCCATGCTTCTTTAGGTACTCCTGTTAGGAAAGTAAGGTCGTCTATCTCTATTAAACCTGCTTCTTTATCGGCTTTGAGGCGTGGCTTTATTTTTATCTGACGTGCGTACATTTCTTCCGGCTCAGATACTTCGCTGCTGAAGATTTCTTTTTGGCGTTTGGCTTCTGCTTTTACGGTGAAGGTATTTTCTTTTAGCTCATAAGGTTGTGCCTTTTCATAATTAATATGCAAATCCATTAATTGTTTTCCCCAGGCAGCCCATTTGTTAAAGTCTTCGTAAAAAGGCAGACGAGGAAACTCTCGTTTTAAATTAAGTTCGTACTTAGTGCGGTAAGCAGGATTGTGAAGTACTGCATAAGTATAATGGAAAATATCTTCTCTTTTGATATTAGTATCATTATAATGTTCTATAAATTGTTGTAATCCCCAATCGGTAATATTTTCTATTTGGTTTCCTTCTTTGTCATAACGATAAAGAGGAAGACATTGACTACTTCCTCCTCCAACTAACATTGAACCATATTCAATTAGACTGTCAGTTGATAAAAACATTAGCTCAGAAGCATTAACATTAAAAGCAATTAGTCTATTTAGTTTATCTAACTTCTCTGAAAAAATCTCATAATGATTTAAAGTTAAAACATCGTTCATAGTATAATCAAAATAAAATAACTTTTTACTAAAAGGTCTATATAGAGAATTTGTTATTTTATTCTTATCATATATTATTTTATTTCCACGTAATAAATGATTCTTTAGATCTCTACTCCATTTTATAGAATAGTTTATTAAATTATTTATTTCTGGAATAGATTGAAATCTAGACAGACTTTCAACATCTTTATTATAAATATCAATAAAGAATTTAATTTTATTTTGTAGATTATTTATATCATTATCATAAACCCATTCGTCTCTATTTGTCTTTATTCCTCCAGTGAATAATTCAAATAATGCATATTCCCCTTTGCCATTTTTAACATCTTTTGAACATAAAGGTAACAATTCCTCCCAATCATTATCTTCACTTTGATTTATCCAGTTATTGTTTTTATCTGGATAAATACGATCAAATTCTAAATTTTCAATCTTACTGTCATGAAGAAATTCTAATTTATCTTTTGCTGTTTCCATTTCAGGACGACGTATATAATATATACGACAACCTTGTGGGCTGAAATGTTCTTTTTCTTTATACAATACTACTGGCTCGCTCAAAATATTATAATCCTCTTTCAATTCTTCAAACTCTTTCTTCGTTTTTGCCTCTATTGTATTTCTTTCTTTTCTTACCAAAAGCATTATAGCAACTCCTGTCTGTATCCCAAATACATTATGTTTTGTACCTGATAATTTAGGATTTGCTCTAACATCACCACCTAAATCAATAATGTATATGGCATTAAATTCGCTTGCTATTACTTTCCTAAATCCATCAAATGTACGGCTATCAATAAAACTACGATTCGTAATAAATGCAAGTATTCCATTTTTATCTAGTCTATCTGTTGACCATCTGTAAAAACGGGCATACATATCATACACTTTCGTTTTTTGTGCAATGCTGTGTTTTATATATGTCTCTTTTATTCTTTTATCAATTAAAGGATATTCCCTATTCTTATTATTATCGTTTTCGTTTTGTTGATTGGCATTATAAGGAGGATTGCCAATTATAACAGAAACTTTTTTACTGTTTTGATTCTTTATTCTGTCAGTATTTTCGGTTGATAATCCAAACAAATCATGTTGCATTCCACCATAAGCAAGGGCATCGGTATTATCTAAAGTATCAACAAAGCAAAGATTTTTAAACTCTTCATAATATCCCATTTTTTGCTTAAAGGTAAATTCAATATTAAGGTTAGCAACATAATATGGAAGTATTGCCACTTCGTTGGCATGTAATTCATGTTGATACTTATAAAGTAATTTATGGTTAGGAGTACTATCAATAATTGAGGAAATAAAAGTACCAGTTCCTGTTGCAATATCTAATATATCAACATTCTTATCAGAAAGATTTGTTTTAAAATGTATTTCCAATAAATAATTTACACTATCAATCATAAAGTTTACAACTTCATTTGGAGTATAAACCACACCAAGGCGGTCGGCACCTTTTGGATTATATGCTTTATAAAAGTTTTCGTAAAGTACTTTAAGGAACTTTTGTTTTTCGTGATGGTCTGATAAACTTGCTGCTGAAGATGTAATAGTATTGTAGTAACGTTCTATTTGTCCTAAAAGATTTTTGCGTTCACTATATGTAAAAAGTGTGTCAATTAATTTCTCTAATTCTTTAGCAATGTTATTATGACGATGAAATTCGGGATCATCAAATACTTTATTAAATATATCACTTGTAAGTATATGTTGAATCAACATTTCCCTGATATCAGCTTCGGTAATATCAGGATTGATCTCAGCTTTACATAGTAAAAGAAAGGTTTCAGCAACTTCAACATATTTCTTATTTATTTTACCTGCTTCATCAATCTTCTTACGTAAAGTTTCGGCAATTGAAGGGATATCTGCTTTAAAATTCTCAAGTGCAATTTCAAAATTATGTTGAACTTCCGATTTATAAGAAAGAAATTCAGTTATAATAGCGTGTAACCTATCCGCATCTTTCATCGATACACGCATTACCTCTTCACCCTTTTGAATTAAAATAGCTGTTTGTGTATCTTCAAAAAGTATGTTGAAAAAAGGATAACCTTTTTTTAATTTAGAATCAATTTCATCATCAATAATATCTTTCTCATCTTTGCTTTCCCATAACCCAATAACAAACCCTAAACTTTTAACAATACCATCGGGACGCACAAACTTATCTTGAGTTCCCTTAATAGATAATTCCGGTGAAAGTTCGTAATTTAATTTACGAGCATATTCATTCAACAGATTAAAAAACGGGATACGAATTGAGGTCTCATTCTTCGATTTACTAAACTGTAAAGCCCTGTCGAGATCGGTATAATATTTATTGATTAAGAGTTTGCTCATA
>JBAXLO010000131.1:0-13063 GCA_037134755.1 Bacteroidota bacterium
GGTTTAGGCATCCAATATTGCACAAATCCCTCGCCAATAGTTGCCGGAGTTTCCTTATAAATAACCGTCGGATCCTTAAACGCTGCCTTGATACCAAAACGATCTATTAATATCTTTTCCAGCACCTCAACTTGTATCCACCCCATGATTTTTAAATTCAACTCCCGCTCCTCCTTAAGCCATTCAAAATCTAAGGTAGGATCTTCGGTAGATAACTCAATAAGAGCGGCTGCCAGATTAGGATACTCACTCTCTTTATCAGCCACAACTTGCACAGTAAGCAATGGCTGTGACAGTTGAATATGCTGCCTTATTTCAGTAGTAATTTCGCCGAGTATATCGCCAACCTGAGCATCTGATAAACCGCAAATGCCGGCAATGTCGCCAGCTTTAACAATACCAATATCCTCGGATTTACCGGCTAAATATCTACGAACCTGAACAACTTTTGCCTCCGTTTGTCGAGTAGCATTCTTTATAACTTCCCTATTGGTAATACTTCCGTTAAAAACTTTAACATTGGCAACCTTGCCCATCGTTTTATCAAAATCAATACTATAAACCATTGCCGAAAGGGGCAAATTAGGATTTCCTTCCGGAGATGGCAAGAAATTTACAATCGCCTCCAATAATTCGTTGACACCAATGCTATTTTTAGCCGAACCCGAAAGAATTGGCACTATTTTATTATTGCTAACTAATTTTGTAAGCGACTGATTGATAATTTCGAAAGGAATAGGTTTCTCATTGAGATAAAGCTCCAGAATATCCTCATCCTGATTTGCACAAACCTCAATTATTTTTTCATCACAATACTCAGTATTAAATAGCGAATTCAACTGAATTTGATTGCTTCCTTCACCTTCAATTTGGTTTAAAACAACAACTTGATTAATTAAATCCTTTTTTATCTCATTAATAACCGCTTCAGAATCTGCCCCTACCCTATCTGTTTTATTAATAAAAATTATGGTAGGAATATTATTTGTCTGCAAAGCATTCCACAAAGTTTCAGTATGAGCCTGAACACCCTCAACAGCAGAAACAACCAACACCGCCCCATCGATAATTCTCAATACACGTTCAACATCAGAAGAGAAATCAACATGCCCGGGAGTATCTATTAAATTAATTTGAGTAGCATTCCATTTCAGAAGTGTCTGAGCAGAACGAACCGAGATACCCCTTTCTTTTTCTACATTCAAAAAATCAGTTTGCGAAGTGCCGTTGTCAACACTACCCGGTTTTTTAATAATACCACAAAGATATAGAAAGTTTTCAGTAATGGTAGTCTTACCGGCATCGGCATGAGCCAAAATAGCAATGTTACGAATGTTATTAAGCATGTATTCTATATTTTACTTAAGGATTGGCTCAATTTTAAAGTAATCAATTTTAGCATTATAATTATGAGAAGTAAAACGAATCTTAGTATCGCCCTCCTTCAACTTTATCTTGCCAAAATCAATTTCCTGCCAGCCATTCGTTTTATTTATCTTCAAACCTTCCCAACCTGCCAACATCGTTACACCCACAAGAATATCTGCATAAAAATCAGCATCAGCACTTAACCTTATCTTTAGATTTGCCTCCATATCTTTAGCAACTTGCACCAAAACCTCAACATAATCAGGTCGGTAATCAAAGCCTGTGACATATCCTTTCCCTGAATAACCTTCAAAACTTGATTCCACTTTAGTGCCTACTAATTTACCACCAGAAGCTTGTGCGTTTTCTGCTTCCAAAAAAATAATGCTTTTGGTAGGAATGCCTTTCGATAAACCTAAAGCTTCCGGAATAATTGGTTTAATTGAATCATTTTTATAAAATAAATAATTAGCCATCAAATTACGTACTTCGCTTTTACCATTCGAAAGCCAAGTGCTGTGATAAAATGCAATCCAATCATTTTTGTATTTAATAATAGAACCATGATTGGTTCCCGAACAGCCATTAAATAAAGAAATGTATTTACCCATCGATTTATATGGACCCAAAGGCTTGTCGGAAATTGCATAATACATTTCTTCAGGCCATTTATTACCCGGCAATCCGGGATATGATAAATAATATTTATTATTGTATTTATGAAGCCAGGGACCTTCAAAAAACTCATTAAGTTGATTAGACAATTCTACTTTTGTTTTATTAATAATAGATTTAAGATCATCTTTTAGCTGAGCTGCATAACAATGCCCACCAGCCCCCCAATATATATAAGGAGTATTATTTTCGTCAATATACAAACATGGATCCTGACCTAATTCAATACCTTTGATATATCCAATATCTTTAAAAGGACCTTGCGGAACATCGCTTACAGCAAGTCCTGTTCTGAAATTCCCTGTACCTTTTTCGAACATACAAAACACAAGATAATACTTTCCATTCCTGTAAACTGCATCCGGAGCCCAGGCATAACTCACACCCCATTTAACATCATCTACAGACAAAACCCTGCCATAATCAGTCCAGTTTATTAAATCTTTAGTAGAAAAAACATGGTAATCAAACATCGTAGCATGATGATTAGTACCGGGCACATCATGAGACGTATAAAGCCACAAAGTATTAGTATCACTTTTCCAAACATGCGCCGAAGGGTCGGCTGCAAAGATGTGCGAGATTAGTGGATTCTGACTATAACTATTATTTGCAAAGCAAAGCAGAATTATTAAAATACAGTAGTTGAACAGATTCTTTTTCATTTATTAAGTCAATTAAAACCTTGTAAAAGTAATAAAAATCCTGTTCTCTCCTATCTTTCTTAAAATTTATATATACTTATGATAAAATAGGTACTATTTTAATTCTTTTCCATTAACACTACTGTTCTATTTATTTCAGGTGAAGTTGCCGGATACTTAACAACCTTACCTTTAGATTCAGTCGAAATATAATATTCAAAATCATTGTTTGCAATTTCTTTTGCAGGAATAACAACATTATAAACTCCTCTTGAAACATGGCTTAAAGAAATCTTTTTATAATCACCTTTCGACCCTAAAGTTTTCCAAAATAAGAATGTTTTAGCATCGTTATGCTCACCAAGAATTATTATTTTTAAATTCAAATCCTCACCAATTGATAAAGAAGTCCTATTTGAAGGAACAATTATCTTTAACTCCCCTTTGTAATCTTTTGAAGGAATACTCAACGATTCGCAACCTAAACTTCTAAGAAGAGAATCATGCTTGCTAATTAAATTATATGTAGGACTCAATGAAAGATTCTCGATGTTCATTATGGTACCTAGTTCGCTCATATTAGTAACTGACGACAATAAATATTTCATCAGATTGCCATATTTGTCAACAAGCTCTTTTTGTAATGGTAAAGCTTTTGATTGAGCAATCTCTTTCTTTTTGTTGAGTTGATCTTCCTTTTTGATTTCATCCATAACATTTTCCAGAGCTCCGGCAGCACAACCAACAATAAGCATTTCACGGTAATACTTAAAAGTATTCAACCAATAATCAAACCTGTCAAGATTCCCGGTTCCTTTAATTTTATTTCTTAATGAATTAAATTCATCAACAAATTTATATTTAACTAATTCGTCTTTAACATCACGCCTATTCACTTTTATAGTCCCAGGACCACTCACCCAATAAGTAGGACAAGGAAACTTACCATCAAGATCAGTAAATATTTTAGCAATCTCATGTGAAGCTTCCTTACCAAAATTATGCTCAGCCCAATCCAGATAAAAATCATCAACAGCTAAATAGCGGGAATTATTTGATGCATTAACATCCGAAATATAACCCATATAAGCATCACCACCACAATTAATCTTTTTAATGTAATTGTTCCCTTCAATAACTATTGCACTAATGTTAGGTATATCTTTAACAACCCCAAATCTTATCATTAGCTTACCATCTGTCACCTCAACATCATTTACAGGGCAATCCAAAGCATTATATCTTCCTGCTCTTGCAGTAATATCGAGATTCTCTATAACTTTTTTGCCTTGCATAAATATATTAAAAACTCTTGAATCCGGTTTGTCATAATAGCACTCAACCATCTTAATAGTCACTTTATATTTGCCATTTGGCAGCATAAAATTATAACCTTCCATACCACCTCTAAAAGTTTTATATAGATATTGTTCTTCAGCATTCTTATTTAAAATAGTTGCAGGGTTCTCTTCTATATTTCCACCAAGTACTTCTATTCCAAAAGTAGAAGTGTCCTTAATAGCTTTAAAGTTATTCTGATCCCATGCTGCATAAGCCAAAGCCGAAACATTAGGACCTAATATTCTTGTCCTCCAATGAATACCCATTAACCCGGTACATTTATATTTCAAAGCATCAACTGCATCCATTCTCATTCTTCCTGCCCATAACTGCACTTGCGTCAACAAAGGATCTTCTTCCATCCATGGAATTGCCCATTTATCACGTCCCATAATCTTTTCAAACTGAGGTTCAACAGGATCATGACCTAAATTTCTGTTAATACAACTAAATGGAATATCTTTTGGAAGTATACGATCAAACTCAGCTCTGTCTTTTGGAGGACCGAGCACCCAACCGCAAGTAGCCAGATTAAAAGGCACTTTCGATTCTTTTAATGCATCATAAGCAATCTGAATATCTTCCTTAGTTTTAGTAACTGTCGTATCAGCAACACTACTCCATGTCCAGTCTTCAGGAGTCCAGAGCCAGTAATAATCCACAGGATAAGCTTCTTTAACCCTATTGAATATTCCTTTATAAATATCTTTCTTAACTTTATTATCATTAATATCTTTACCTTCATTTTTAAGCTTTTCTTTTAACAAAGCAGGAAAGATCAGTGGAGTTTCTGTGCCGACACATGTTTTAACACCTAATGAATGAGCAAAATTAAAAGCATTATTCAACATTACGGCAGTGTTATTAAACACATTATTATATTCTTCCTGAATTTTAGGTAAAGGCAACATATTTCTTTGAACATCTGCTCCGAAAATATCAGTTTCAAATAACTTATCTGCTCCAAAATCATAAGAACCCGTTGTTTTAGGCCCATAACCCCAGGCATTTCTCAATGAATTATTATAAGTGGAAGGATAACTGAAATTGACAAAACCTTTTTTACCAACATTTTCCTTCTCCCCTATCCAAACTGTAGGCTCAGGACCAACAGCACCTTCAGGATAGGTATGCAATCCTATAAAGTTCATTCTTAATTTAGGCAACTGTGCAATGATAGCTTTATAATCGTCAACGTTCCACCAATCGGGTCCTTCAGGAAAATCATGGAAAGGTTGTATTCCTCGTAAATTAAATAAAGGCTTACCTGTTTCGTTTACATTCAAAGTACTCATATCGAACTTAGCATCAGGTATCACATCACCATCAAGATAATATCGTACACCTAGGCTTTCAATAAATTTATAAACACCATATAATACGCCGGTTTCATCACCACCAATAATAATATGTTGTTTAATAGTAGAAGTTGAAATTGTTTTAATAAGATATTCTTCTTTATTAAGTTTTTCAAAAGAAGACTTAATATCTTTTGTTGCTTGCAGTGAAGAAAATAAAGCTCTGTCCTTTCTACCCAGAATAATATAATTCTTATACCCATCAGGAATAACATCACTATTTATAATTTCAGCCATTAGACCTGTTCTCAGATAAACATATCTGCGTACTTCTTTAGCTGCAAATTTCTCCAACATTGTAGTCACTTTTGGGATTAGCACAGCTACTTCTTTAGCGGCATAGCTACTAGCAAATAATAAGATTGCGATTAATAGAATAAGATTTTTTTTCATTTTAAAAGAATTATAAAACGGTGTAAAAGTAATAAAAAACTTTAAATTAATACAGAAAAACAATCCAAGAATTGTTTTCAGAGTCACTTTGAGGGATGTGATGTAGATTGTAATGTTTTTATATCGTCCCTAACTGGACTTTGTAGTTTGATATATGTTGTTTTCTACCGACATTAAATCCCTAACGGGATTAAAATATAAAAACAATACTGTAATTAGTAGTAAATAAGATGCATTCAAAAAGTGACGCTTTTGATTGTAAAAGTGAAAGATGCCAATGTAAAACCGTCAACACCTAATGTAAAACCGATTTTTGGCAATGTAAAATTAAATTATGGCAATGTAAAAACGTTTTTTCGCCTATGAAAAAAGTTTATAGTCAAAACGAAATGAATTGATGCAATAACGAAGTGCATTTTTGGTCTGTAAAACGTGTTTTTGGTTTTGTAAAGTCATCAGGAGTGAATGAAAAAACGTCAGCACTCAATGTAAAATCGATTTTTTGTAATGCAAAACTGTCAGGAGGCATGTAAAACGTTTTTTTGGCAATGCAAAAAAAAAGATGCCAATGTAAAATGTTTTTTTAGGGCTGAAAAAAAGTTTACATGGCAAACGAAAAGTGTTTTTGTCAATGAAAAATCTTCAGCTCTCAATGTAAAATCGATTTTTGGCGATGAAAAGCATTTTTTCACAATTCGTAATTTGTAATTAATTCTCCTCTTCTTCCCATGTTCCGGCAGGCGAGAACAAGAAATCAGTTAAACTATCTACATCATACAAAAACTGATGAGCTTTTGTTTCTTTCAAACAAAATGGTTCAATAAGTTTGATTATATGTTTATAACTTTTTATGGTCATATCACAAAAGAAATTCTCATTATCATCAGTAATAATTCCAAAATCTTCATCCGAAATTCTTAATATTAAGCTACAATTACGAGATTCAATAAAATTAATTGTTGAAAGATCCATCTGTTTTTTATTCTTGATAATTGATTGAATAAGCAACTTCATAAATTTGTCAGCTTGTTTCCTGTCAAAATCATAGAGGCGTACAATATTGTCACCGTAAGCATTAATGTTCTCAATATAGTCTAATTGCATTTGTTTTAGTTTAGTGTGATATTGTTTCTTTTGGATTATAATATTTTCTCCAAAATTAAACATTAATATCTTACAAACATCATTATTAAAGTAATCATATAATACTCTTATTATTATTATTTTGAATTTGCTTAAATAATATTATATATTCAGATAATATTACTAAAGCACTATTTATGGATTATAATCATCTTTTCATGAATTTGGTATTTTTTAGTCTCAAATTTGATAAAATAAATTCCAGAGCTTAAAATGGATGTATTATAATTAAACGTGTGTTCGCCTGTTTGATAATATTCTTCTTTTATCACTGAAATAAGTTTACCTTGTTGGTTAAACAAAGAAATTTTGATGTTATCAGGATTAGCAATATTAAATGAAAATACTGTTTGTTCGGAGCTAGGGTTAGGGAAAATTCTTAGTTTAGTAGTTTTAGTATTTTCAATTTGATTAATAGATAATGTGCTATCTAAATCGAATCTTTTACCAACAATTACATTAATTGCAAGTGAAGATGCAGTGCCATTTCCATTTGAGTTGACTCCTTTTACAGTTATATATCCTGAAACTGCAGATGAAGAGTAATCTACAGTAATACTATTAGTTGAACTTGTTCCGGTAGTACCTGAAGGTAAAGTCCAGACATAAGAAGTAGCATTTGCAATAGCAGGTACTGTATAAACTACTCCACTTTGTCCGGTTGTAACAGTAGTTAAGCCTGAAATAGTACCAGCCGTGGCAGGTAATACCTGATATTTTACAATTTTACCACCTACTCCAACAGAATATCCTGAATATGGATTTGGAAAGTAAATTGATAATAAAGTGTTGGTTGTATTAGATGTTTGAGTTGTCCAGGTAGTTCCGCCATTGGTTGACATTAAAATTACTCCACTTGTTCCTGATATATATGCAGTATTAACATCGGTAAAATATACAGAGTATAAGGTCTTTATTGTATTACTTAAAGTTTGTCGTATCCAGGTTGTTCCGCCATCTGTTGTTCTTAATATTAAACCAGAGGCACTAGTGTTATCATAACCAACAGCTAGACCGGTTGTAGAATTTATAAAATTAACAGAATAAAGATTATATGTAGTAGGTATACTTATTGGAGTCCAATTTGTTCCACTATTTATAGTTTTTAAAAATATACCACTTAAACCTGCAACAAAACCGTTTGTAGAATTAGCAAAACAAACAGAATTCAATCGAATTGTAGTACCTGAGGTTAAGGTAGTCCAGGTAGAACCTGCATCAGTTGTTTTTAAAATCTTACCATAAAGACCAACAGCATAGCCTGTATTTGCATCAGTAAAATAAACTGAATATAATACATTAGTACCTGTAGAACCTGCAGGAGGTGTTGTGTTTTGATATTTAGTTACCCAAGTAGAACCATTAGTAGTCTTAATTATTGAATAATCGTTTCCTACAGCATAACCTGTAATTGAATCAGTAAAAAAGATACCACCTAACCATTTTCCTAATGAAGTAAGAGAAGTCCATGTAGCACCGGCATTAGTTGTTTTTACAATAGTTCCACTTCCTCCAGCAGCATAACCAATATTAGAAGTTGGAAAATAAACTGACATTAGATCAGAAGTAGTTCCAGAAGTTTTTACAACCCATTGTCCATTTGGCACAACAGCTATTGATAAAGAAGTAGAATTTATTAGTGGGGAAGTTGTTAAATAAATAGGACCACCTGTACATGAACTTGAGTTTGCCGCATAGATAAAATAATAATATTGTGTGCCTGAAGTAAGAACTCCATTATCAGTAAAAGATGTAGTGGTTTGATAGTTTATGATAGTACCACCACCAAATGTTTGTCCTGTTGTATAGGTTGTTCCTAAAACAGGATTTGCACTTAATGTGGCTGAAGTACTTTTGATTATTAGATAATGATCTGCCGAAGGTGTACCTGTTGAAGCAGTAAAAGATCCGGAAATTGAAGTTGCACTAGGAGTTAATACAAGAGAAGTAGGTTGATTTAATGGGGCAACACAATTACTAATCGTAGATGTTTTAACTATTTTGAAAGCATCAAATAAACTAGCTACCCCTTGAGGATTTACTTTATAAGTAGATATATTTATAGAATCTGTTGCAACTGTAACATAACTATAAGTGGGTAATCCGGGTTGTCCAAAACGACCTGTAAATAAATTAGAATAAGAAGAAGGCATAGTAGCAGGGTCATAACCTTTATTACCTGCATTTCTATTTAGAAAATATAAAGTTCCTTCAAAAGTATTAAAAGTTCCTCCAATTTTTCCATTAATATTATCACTGCTTATTGACGTACTAGTTGGATTGGTAATAAAAGGATGTTGAACTAAATTTCTATTATTAATTGGTCCGATAACTTCGTAAATGTGATCATGTCCTTGAAGAGCTAAATCTATTTTTAAACTATCAAAAACAGGTCCCATTCTATTTTGAATAGTATCAATATCAAAGTCATTATAATGTCCGGCACCAGTATACATGTTTATGTGGAAAAAAGCTATTCTCCATTTAACTTCAGGGTGTGCTTTAACCTGATTACTCATCCAAACTGCTGTTGAGTCAAGATATTTCTTGAAATGAGTATAATCATTATTCACCCCATAGTCACTAAAATTTAATGCCATGAATAAAGCATCTCCATAAACAAATGAATAAGTACTTCCCGGGCAGTAAGCCTTTGTTGGATATTTATAATCAAATGTAACGGAATCAGTATTAAAATGATTAGTAAACTGATGATAGGTTGAGTCATCAGCATGATTTCCCTGTACTATAACCATAGGATTATTCATGAATATATCCTGTTGAGTTTCGAAGAATTGTTCGAATTCCCATTCAGCAGCATCATCAGCTATGTCACCACAGTTTAACCAAAAATTAGCTTGAGGGAACATAGTTTTTGCTGCATGGGTTGTTAATTGACATATATTAAAATCATTATCAACTTGTGTTGCTTGATGATCGGTTGTATAAACAAAAGAGAATGCATCTTTAGCATCTTTAGCTGTTTTAAAAGAACCAATATCACTCCATGCACCATTTTTTCCAACTCTGAATGAATATTGTGTATTAGGAGTTAAACCGCTTACTAATGCCTTGTTAAAAGTATAGCTTCTTGTTGAATTATCTGCTATTCCGGCTAAAGTTGAAAGATTATTACCCGAGAGGCAATATCTAAGATTATTAGCTGTTCCACAATAAGCATTCACAGTTATTAATGGAGAATTAAATGTTGTTGAATCGCTTGCAGTTCCTTGTACTATCTGAACTTGTTCTCCTGTAATTCCAGTATTTGTAAACCAATCGAAAGCCATTTTTGTCTTTGGATCTTTATTAAGATTCATTACGATATTATATGGCATTGATGATGACTTCATTTTTGAAATTACTGAAATCAAGTTGGCTAAATTGGTATTATTCTTATTATTAGCCAAAGCGGTTCTTGCTTTTAAAAACAATGTCCAGCTTGGCACGGTGTAATTTGCCTGATTATAAGTATTAACAATATTAAGCAGAGAGTCGAAGCTGCTAACTTGAGGAACATTGACAATGATTGCCAATGAGGATGAAACACCATCTCCACAAGTATTATGACCTTTAATAGTAATGTTACCGGAAACTGTAGTATTGCCATAACTAACAGTAATACTATTTGTTGTACTTGTTCCAGTAGCACCTGTTGGTAAGGTCCAAACATAAGAAGTAGCATTTGTTATTGCAGGTACTATATATATCAAAGAACTTTGTCCTTGATTTACAGTTGTTGTTCCTGTAATCGTTCCGGCAGTTACAGGTAGAGTGTTTACAGTTAAAATTGTTGTAATTATGCTGTCACAACCCGAAGATGTTTTTAAAGAATCTAGATAAGTACCCGATGTTGAATAAGTGTGATTTCCTACAATAATTGAACTTCCCTGACAAATTGTACGAGTAGATGTAATATTATTTCGGTAATTTGTAATAAGCACATCAGTAGTATTTGGCAGGCAATTGACATAAGAATATAAAGTGCCATTTTCGTTAACTACAGGATAATATTTTGTAATTCCAGTTTGTGTAACTGCTACAGAATCTTTCATACAGGTGTTAGGAATAAAAACTTTAATAGTTAGAGGGACATTATAAACGATGTCATTCAAGCCATCATCTAAATTAAGTTTTATAGTATTAGTATTTTGGATAGAATAATTTACATGTTTAAGAGCGTTTCTTTCCGTTATATATTTCATTACATTTTCCTGAGTGTTTATCCACAGGTTTTGTTTACAAGCATAATCAACAATAGTTTTAAATTTTGCAAAACTATTACTATACTGTCCATTATCAGCTCCGATATAATGCATCATTAAGAATGTCCAATAGCCATAGTTTACAGTTTTATTAACCCAGCCAAATACAGTAGAAGTGTCAGTAGCGTTTAATATTACCGGTGCATACAATGCATATTGATCAATAGGTGTTGACAGGTTGTAGCCAGGCATACTTGTACGAGCTGACAAATAGTTATTACGCATAGCCGAAGATTGTAATACATCATTATTAAATGCACCATCAGGAAGTACTATTGATAAAGCATCAGTTGACAAATGGGAAATAAGTTCTTGTTTTGAACCTGTTAGTTCTGTAGCAGCAGTAGTAAGTGGAATATTATTTAAGAAAGGATGAGTTTGTGTATGTGAGCCATATTCGTTGCCCAAAGTATCAGCTTGCATTCTTGCCCAACTTGTGAAATTACTTGTGCCAACATTGTGGGTTATTATATTATGAGTTCCTAAAACTCCTTTAGTATAAAGATACTTAGAATTTATTATTGTTGAATCATATCCATCGTCGAAAGAGAAAGTTAATGCCCCTATTTTGTTTCCCTGCCAGTTGCAAGCTTTTATAGCAGGAGTATAGGAAAATTTACCTGCAACAAAATGTTTGACATTCGTAAAATTAAAAGTACTTGTTGTAGTATTCCAATAGCTTACAGGAGTAGCAAATAATGTATCATGAGAAGGAATTAATAGTATTTTTTGAACATCCGGATTTCCTGTTTGAGTATCAAAAGCCAAAGCAATATCTGATAAACCATCATTGTTAAAGTCGTAGGTAGTGGCAAATAATACTTTGCTATAATTACTTATAGTATTGGTAAGATTAATGTAAGTTTTAGGGTTTGCAAACGAATTTACCATTGCTTTTAATACTAATATTACATTACCTGAATCAGGGGAGGAATGAAAATCGGATTTATATAACAAAGCAATATCCGACTTTGAATCAGAAGTAAAATTACCAGACAAAGCATATTTTATTTGAGTCATAATAAGAGAATCAGGAAAAGTATAATATGATTGAGCAGCATTAAAAACTGTACCTGTAGATGTAAAAACACTAATGTTTTTATTTGTATTGTTTTTATAAATTAAAGCCATATCCGATTTACCATCTCCATCATAATCTCCACTTAAAGCAAACATTACACTATCCATTTTAAAACTCGTAGTTAAAGCATTAAAAAATATAGTTGGAGCTGTAAAGCTATTACCGGTTGATTTTAATACCATGAGTGAAGAAGCACTACTACCGTTACTATATACAAATGCTATATCCGATTTACCATCGTTATCAAAATCACCACTAGTTGTGAAACGTATCTTTGCTGCATCTATCACTGTATCTAAATCCGAATACCAACTACCAATTGGATGGAAATAATTACCATCTGATTTTAAAAGAACAACATGAGTTCTATAGTAAGCAGGACATGACACCCCAGAAGCACAATTCGGTTGGTACTTCATTTTAACAAATATAGCCACTTCATCTTTACCATCACCATCAAAATCGCCGGAGCAGGTAAGTTTATCATAAATACTGTATGCAAAGTTAGATGTTTCTGATTTATATTGCGAAGTAATATTTGATAGATTTAATTGTCCACCAGTATTTGCAAATAGAAATTCTTGAATATCTCCCGCTGTACTATAATTATTGTATAAAGCAGCAATATCTGCTCCTGAAAATGTTCCGAGGTTTACAGGTGATGAACTGACTGTAATACTCAAAGAAGATGAACTTCCATTTCCACATGAATTTGTTCCATATACAGAAATATTTCCTGAAACAGCATTATTGCTATAACTAACTGTTATGCTATTTGTAGAACTTGTTCCTGTA
>JBAXLO010000132.1:0-13022 GCA_037134755.1 Bacteroidota bacterium
ATCACCTAATGGAGGAGAGTCATGGGTGGGATTATCAACACATACATTATCATGGACGAATCTAGCTTCAGCTTCAGGGCAATATAATTTATATTACAGTACTGATGGAGGTTCGAGTTGGACATCAATTGCAAGTAATATTATTGGAAATGCTTATAGTTGGACACTACCAAATGTGTCAGCAACACAATGTCTGATAAAAGTGATGGATTATGTTAATACCTGTAAATATGATGTAAGCAATTCTTTTTTCACAATCACTCCTGCTGCTCCAATACTACTTACTCCTAATGGTGGTGAATCATATTATTCGGGTTATACTGCTAGTATTACATGGAATTCAACTACCTTTTATTCTTCAGTAAAATTAGATTATTCATTAGATAGTGGGCAAACATGGATAAATATTATAGCTGCGACATCTAATAATGGTTCTTATTCATGGGCTGTGCCTAATGTATATTCAACTAAATGTTTGGTTAAAGCTAGTAATTCTTCTAATACAAATTATTATGATATAAGCAATGCTGTTTTTACTTTAAAACCAGCAGTTACAATAATTACACCTAATGGAACTTTAGACTCTGTAATATGGGGAGGTTGTACTAATACTTCTATTACATTTGATCGATCAACAGCCTATACTACTTATAAAATAGAATACAGTACGAATAATGGCTCTACTTGGAATACAATTATTTCAAGTTGGACAGCATCTACTAATCCTGCTACCTATAACTGGTCAATTCCTAATATACCCGGTTCTAATAATTTGATAAAAGTTACTCCAACTTCGGCGACATCTTATTATGATCAAAGTGATAATACTTTTACGATTTCAAAACCTATTACTATTACATATCCTAATTTTGGTGGTATCATTCAATCAGGTTCTGTTTATAACATAAAATGGCAATCTGATGGTATCTCTAATATATATGATCTATACTATTCAACTAATGGTGGCACATCTTACACAAATATTACAACAGCATATAATACTTCATCAAATATTTATCCATGGACTGTACCGGCAGTTTCTTCTACTAATTGTAAAGTTTATATTCAGGATAATCTTAATACATGTAAGACAGACACCAGTGATTTTGCATTTACAATTACTGCTACTGCTCCATCTATAACTGTTACTTCACCAAATGGAGGTGAACATTTAGTAAGTGGTACTACTCAGAGTATAAACTGGACATCAAGTGGCACATCAAATAATTATAATATAGAATACACCACAAATGGTGGAACAACATGGACAACTATTGTTTCATCTTATAATACAACTTTAGGAACCTATTTATGGACTGTGCCAAGTGTAAATACTTCTTTATGCCTTGTAAGAGTTACTGATGCATCAAACAGTGCTAAAACAGATCTTAGCGATGCTTCTTTTTATATTACTGTACCTCCAGTTCCACATGCAAGTAATAATGGTCCAATATGTGTTGGAAATGCTTTAACATTATCTAGTACTCCAATAACGAATGCTACTTATTTATGGACTGGTCCAAATGGTTTTACATCAACAGCATTAAATCTAACAGTAAATAATAATGCTTCTGTAAATATGTCAGGTAAGTATTATTTAGCAGCTACTGTAAATGGAATTACAGGAACTGACTCAACAACTGTAGTGGTTAATTCTTTACCAAATGCTCCTGTTAAAGGAAGTATTACTCAACCTTCATGTAGTTTAGCAACTGGAAGTGTAGTATTAAATAGTTTGCCTGCAACAGGAACATGGATTTTAAACCCCGGTAATATTAGTGGAACAGGAACAAGTAAAACTATTACAGGACTATCAACCGGTACCTATTTATATACTGTTACTAATGCATCAGCTTGTATTTCTACAGCATCTGACACAATAACTATTAACAGTATACCAATAATGCCGAATACTCCTTCTGTTCAGTCAATAACCCAACCAACTTGTAATGTTGCAACAGGAAGTGCTGTATTAAATGGTTTACCTGCTACCGGAACATGGACTATTAATCCGGGTAGTATTAGTGGAACAGGTGCAACAACTACTATTACAAATCTTGCAACAGGAACTTATAATTTTACAGTTACTACTTTACCAAGTTGTATCTCTTCAGGTACAAGCGATGTTGTTATAAATGCACAACCCCAAGCACAAAGTGCTCCAATAGCACAATCAATAACTCAACCTACTTGTACTGATGCTAATGGAACTGTTGTTTTAACCGGCTTACCTGCATCTGGTACTTGGACACTTAATCCTGGTAGCATAGCAGGTACAGGAACAAGTAAAACAATTACAGGGTTGACTGCAGGAACTTATACTTACACCGTAACTAATGCCTTAAATTGTACTTCAGTTTCTTCTAGTAATATAGTTATTAACACTCAGCCACAAACACCAGCTAAACCTAACGTACAATCTATTACTCAGCCTACATGCAATGTTGCTACCGGTAGTATAGCTTTAAATGGTTTGCCTGCAACAGGAACATGGACGCTTAATCCAGGAAGTATTTCAGGAGTAGGAACAACTAAAACATTAACTGGACTTACTTCAGGTACATATAATTATACTGTTACTAATTCAGCAGGTTGTACTTCTAACGCATCAGATGATGCTGTTGTAAATGTTCAACCTCAGACACAATCAGCACCTGTTGTTCAGTCAATCACTCAATCAACTTGTAGCGATCCTAACAGTATTGTAATATTAACAGGCTTACCTGCAACAGGAACATGGACTTTGAACCCGGGTAATATATCAGGTTCTGGAACAAGCAAATCTATTACAGGATTAACTGTAGGAACATATAATTATACGGTAACTAATGCTTCAGGCTGTACTTCTTTAGCTTCAGCTAATATAGTTATTAATGAGCAGCCTCAAACTCCTTCTGCACCTGTTATTCAAACTATAAACCAACCTTCTTGTTCTTCAGCAACAGCTAGCATTGTTCTAAGCGGATTACCAGCAACGGGTACATGGACGTTAAATCCTGGCAACATAAGCGGAAGCGGTACAACAAAAACAATCTCATCATTAACAGCCGGAACATATAGTTATACAGTTACTAATGTCTCTGCATGTACATCAGTTTCTTCAGCAAATGCAGTAATAACTCCGCAACCATTAACACCTACTGTTCCTACAGTTGGAAGCATTACGCAACCAACTTGTGCTTTAGCTACAGGAAGTGTAGTATTAAGCGACCTACCAGCTTCAGGTAACTGGACAATAAATCCTGGTAACATCAGCGGAAGCGGAACAAGTACAACATTAACAGGTCTTACTGTAGGAACACATAATTTTACTGTTACAAATGCTGCTTCCTGCACATCAATAGCCACAACTAATGTTGTAATAAACGCACAACCTACTATACCAACAACTCCTGTAGTAGGAACAATTACTCAACCTTCATGTGTTGAAGCAACAGGTAGTGTACTATTAACAGGTTTGCCTGTAACAGGAACATGGACTATCAACCCGGGTTCAATTTCGGGAACAGGAACAAGTAAAACTATTACATTATTAACTACCGGTACTTACGCATATTCTGTAACAAATACAGCTGGTTGTACTTCTTCAGCATCAAATAATATCGGTATAAATGCAGCACCTGCAACACCTGCAACACCTGTTGTTCAGACAGTAAATCAAACTACTTGTTCTACATCAACCGGAAATATCGCGTTAAGCAATTTACCTTCTTCAGGAACATGGACTCTTAACCCAGGGAATATTAGTGGAACAGGCACAACTTTTACTTTATCAGCATTAACTGCCGGAACTTATAGCTATACAGTTACAAATAATTCAGCATGTACTTCAGCTGCTACGCCAAGTGTTGTAATAAACAGTCAACCACTTACACCTGTAGCACCAACAGTAGGTACTATTACGCAACCAACTTGTGTTTTGGCTATAGGAAGTGTTATTTTAACAGGATTACCTGCAAGTGGTAGCTGGACACTTAATCCGGGTAGCATAATTGGTAGTGGAACTTCTATAACTATCCCAAATCTTTCAGCAGGAACATATACTTATACCGTCTCTAATGCAAGTAATTGCACTTCATTAGCTTCAGCTAATGTAACTATAAATGCTCAGACACAAACACCTACTAAACCCAGTGTACAATCTATTACTCAGCCAACATGCAATGTAGCTACAGGTAGTGTAGTCTTAAGTAGTTTACCTTCTACAGGAACTTGGACGATAAACCCGGGAAATATTACTGGAACAGGTACAAGTAAGACAATAACAGCACTTACTACCGGAACATATAATTTCAATGTTACAAATGCAGCAGGTTGTACTTCTGCAGAAAGCGATGATGTTGTAATAAATGTTCAACCTCCTACACAAACTGCTCCTATTGTTCAATCAATCACTCAACCTACTTGCAGTGATACTAATAATAATGTTATACTAAACGGATTGCCTGCAACAGGAACATGGACTTTGAACCCAGGAAATATAACTGGTACTGGAACAAATAAGACGCTTACAGGACTTAGTGCCGGAACTTACAATTTTACAGTAACCAATGCATTAGGCTGTACTTCTATTGCAACAGCGAATGTAGTTATCAATGACAAGCCTCAAACACCTTCTGCACCAATTGTGCAGACTGTCTACCAGCCTACTTGTTCTTCAGCAACAGCTAGTATTGTTTTAAATGGATTACCTTCAACAGGTAACTGGGTTTTAAATCCTGACAACATAAGTGGAAGTGGAACATCAACAACTATCTCATCATTAACAGCAGGAACTTATAGTTATACAGTTACTAATGCTTCATTATGCACATCAGTTGCTTCTGCAAATGCTGTTATAAATTCACAACCATTAACACCTGCTGTGCCTACTATTGGAAGCATTACACAACCAAATTGCTCGTTAGCTACAGGTAGTTTAGTTTTAAGTGACTTACCTGCTTCAGGTAACTGGACAATAAATCCTGGTAACATCAGCGGAAGCGGAACAAGTACAACATTAACAGGTCTTGCTTCAGGAACATATAATTATACTGTTACAAATGCTTCTTTATGCACATCAACAGCTACAACTAATATAACAATAATTGCTCAACCTTCTGTACCAACTGCTCCAATTGTAGGAACAATTACACAACCAACGTGCATTGAAGCAACAGGTAGCGTAGTATTAACAGGTTTTCCTTCAACAGGAACATGGACTATCAACCCCGGTTCAATTTCCGGAACAGGCACTACTAAAACTATCTCATTATTGACAACTGGAACGTATGCTTATTCAGTTACGAATGCAGCCGGTTGTACTTCTTCAGCATCAAATAATATTGATATAAGTGCAGCACCAATAATGCCTGCAATACCTGTTGTTCAGTCAGTAAACCAACCTACTTGTTCTACAGTAACAGGAAGTATCGCGTTAAGCAATTTACCTTCTTCAGGAACATGGATACTTAATCCCGGAAACATAATTGGTACAGGCACAACAACTACTTTATCTGCATTAACAGCAGGTACATATAGTTATACTGTTACAAATACTTCAGCATGTACTTCTGCATCTACTGCAAGTGTTGTTATAAATAGTCAACCTATAACACCTATTGCGCCTGTAATTGGCACTATTACACAACCAAATTGTGTTTCAGCAACAGGAAGTGTTGTTTTAAACGGTTTGCCTTCAACTGGTAACTGGGTACTTAATTCTGGTAGCGTAAATGGTAGTGGTACAAGCATAACTATTCCTAATCTTACAACAGGAATATTTAATTATACTGTTACAAATGCTAGTAATTGCACATCTTCAGCTTCAGCTAACGTTGTGATTAATCTTCAGCCTAATACCCCAACTACTCCTGTGGTAGGAACAATTACTCAGCCTACATGTAATTTAGCTACAGGTAGTGTTGCTTTAAGTGGTTTGCCATCAACAGGAAACTGGGTTATAAATCCGGGTAATATTAGCGGAAGCGGTACTAATATTACATTAACAGGACTTACTCCTAACACCTATAATTTCACTGTTTCAAACGAGGCTAATTGTATTTCCGGAGCTACTTCAAATGTTACTGTCAATGCACAACCAACTACACCAACAGCTCCTATAGTTAGCACAATTACTCAGCCTACTTGCACAACAGTTACAGCTAGTGTGGTATTAACAGGTTTGCCTGTAACAGGAACATGGACTATTAATCCTGGTAATATTAATGGAAACGGAGCAAGTACGACTTTGTCAAATCTCACTACGGGTATTTATAACTATTCAGTTACCAATGATATGGTGTGTACTTCTAGTCTTTCAACAAATGTGGTTATTAATGCACAGCCTACCACTCCTATTGCAGATTCGGCTATTAAGGGTCCATTAAATGTTTGTCAGGGTCAAACAGGTGTAAACTATACAATTCCACAGATTCCTAATGCAACATCTTATCTATGGACTTTGCCAACAGGGGTTACAGGTTCGAGCACTACTGCAAGTATTTATTTAGATTTTAGTACTACTTCAACCACCGGTTTCATTATGGTTAAAGGTATTAATGCTTGTGGCGATGGTAATAACTCTATTATTGAAGTTACTGTAAATACCATTCCGGCCACTCCTATTATTATCCAAACGGGTGATAGTCTTGTTTCTAATGCTCCTTTGGGTAACCAATGGTATAGTGCTACTACAGGAATAATTAATGGTGCAACTAATAAAATATATAAACCTTTACAAGCAGGTAATTATTTTGATATAGTAACTTTAAATGAGTGCAGTTCTGATTCTTCTAATGTTATAAATTATGATAATACAGGTATTAATAATAACGAAATTAATAACAGTATTAAGATGTATCCAAATCCTGCCAAAGATATTCTTACAATAGAAACAAACCTCAACAGCGAGCAAAGATTGGAGATAATTAATCTTATCGGGCAAACCATATATACAGCATCTATTAATAAGAAAGCAATTATTAATACTTCCGCTTTCGCGAATGGCGTTTATATTTTAAAACTCTATACTGATAAAGAAATAGTAACAAGGAAGTTTGTGAAAGAACGATAGTGGTTTAAGCTCATTTGATATTCGATATAAGAAAGCTATTATCTTTTTTATAAAAACAACTCTGGTGTTAAATTTAAAATAAAAAACCCTAACTCCTTATGAATGGAGTTAGGGTTTTTTTATAAATATTTTAACAGAAATCAGATTAATCAACCAAACCTGTAACAGTCATTACAATCTTAGGATTATCAGGATCGTTTGTGATAATTGATATCGTTTCGTGAATGCTTCCCTTTTTCTTCGAAGTATTCATTACCATATTAAAAGCACCTTCTTTACTAAATCTTATTTTATCAGGATAGGTAACTTCAATGCACTCGCAACTCGATTCTACTTTACGTATAACAAGTTCGGTCTTGCCACGATTTGAGATAGAAAACGTTTGCTTAACAGCTGTACCACTTTTAACTAATGGGAAATTATAATTAGTGTTTCCTAGATATGCTTTGGGTGAATATTTGCGTTTGTCAGGTTTTATCTTTGAGAAATCTTCTATAATCTCAACCTTAACATTTAACTTTTTAAGAGTATCTAAACCATCATTTGTTTGTAGAAAAATGGTATCAATAACTGTCCCATAATCATGTCTTAAAGCTGCATCGTACTTAACAACTACAAAACCCTCTTTAGCAGGTTGCAGTTCAGCAGGCGAACATTCCAAAGTCATATATTCTGGATTTAGATACGAAGTTTCTATTGTAATTGGTTTCTTTGAGTTATTTACCACATACAAAGTATCTATTTTCTTTTTTGTATTAAGAATTTGCCCCATATCTAAGACTTTTGCTGAAAAAGATAATTTGCCAATAGTATTAGTAAACATGTCAGCATGTGTTCTTTTTCTAGGAACAATCTCTCCATTAAATGAAAGTGCAATCTCATTATTTACCTTTTCATTAGTTGTAACAATTATTTTTTCTTTAATAACACCAAGCTGTTTTACATTGTAAGTAATAATTAATGCTCCACCTTTGCCGGCTAAAATACCTTTGTTTTTATTCCAGTTAGAAACGCTGCAATTATTACTCGTTTTAACATCAATAATCTTTATCTCTTCACTGCCTTTGTTTGTATATACAAAACTGACTGTAGCAGGTAGCTTGTTGTCTTCAATTTTACCTAAATTAGAGTTATTGTTAGTGAATTTTAAATTACTTTGTTGTGCTGATATATTTATACTGATAAAACATACAGCAATTATAAAGAGGAATATTCTCTTAGTCATTTTATTTAATATTGTTTATGGTTTTTGAAATTATAATTAGAAAGCCATTTTCTGCACTTTTAAACCTTCAATAGTACGAAGTGCATTTTCAAGTTTAATCATTTCGTCCTTGTCACCAACTAATTCGAGTAGGATAATGCCATCAGAACTATTATATTCTTCATCGGCATCATGCAAACCAATTCGTGTTTTGATACTGCACCCAAATTTAGTAAGCACATTCTGAACTGCAGAAACTTCTTTAATCCTATCGGTAATATGTAAGCCGAGTATTACTATATCTTTCATGATTACATCAATTTATTAATAAGTAAATGACATTTTCTGAACTTCAAGCCCTCCTATTTCCAGAAGTTCTTTTTCAAACTGATCCCATTCAGCAATACTTCCCGTAAGGTGAAGAATAATCATACCTACTCGGCTGCAAATTGCTTCAGATACTTCATGAAAACCTAATCTTGTTTTGATAAGATGTGCATATTTGGTTAAAACACCTTGTGTTTTCCCTGCTTCCTTAATCCTGTCGTAAATAAGTAAGCCCAATATCCTTGATTCTTTCATAATAATTTAATTAAAAATATAAATCGCGATCACCATTTTTAATGCGTTCAACTCTATTTCTTAATTCATTTATTGTATTTTCATTATCAAGTAGCATAATATGTCTTTCGATTAATGCCCAACCTTTATCAGCAGTAGTTCCGGGTGCATAATCAGATAAGTATTCAGCCAAAGTAAGAATTGCATTAGGGGTACAATACCTTTTAATAAAACCAGGTACCGAAAACTCCATAAAATGTTCACCGGTTCTTCCTAACCGATAACATGCGGTGCAAAATGAAGGGATATAATCTTTTTCAATTAAATCTTCAATAATTTCGTTTAAAGAACGGTTATCATTTATAGCAAATTGTTCTTTGTTTAAATCCTGTTCTTCATTTTTATTATCAGAATAACTTCCCAGTTCAAGTTTGGTGCCACCATCTATCTGCGAAACTCCAAAACGTATAACTTCATCTCTAATTGCTGCACTTTCGCGAGCAGTTAAAATCATACCTGTGTAAGGAACAGCTAAACGCAAAATAGCTACAAGCTTAACAAAATCTTCATTACTGACAAGATATTTGTCATCCATGTCAAGAACAGAAGCACTCTGGATACGTGGAAAGGAAATAGTATGTGGCCCTACATTGTAGCAAGCTTCCAAATGATTAGTATGACGAACCAATCCCATAACTTCAAATCTCCAATCATATAAACCGAACAATGCACCTATCCCAACATCGTCAAGACCTGCTTCCTGAGCTCTGTCTAAAGAGGTAAGACGATATTCAAAATCGGTTTTCTTACCACCAAGATGATATACTTTATATGCTTCGGGATTATAGGTTTCCTGAAACACCTGATAAGTTCCAATACCTGAATCTTTAACTGTACGGAAACCATCAATATCTAAAGGAGCAGCATTTATATTAACCCTGCGGATTTCTCCCTGACCTTTCTTAACTCCATAAACTATCCTTACGGTATGAGCAATGTATTCAGGAGAATAGGCAGGATGTTCACCATAAACAAGGATTAATCTTTTTTGACCATTATCTTCTAATGCTTCCACCTCTTCAATTAATTCCTGGTCGCTTAGTGTTTTCCTGATAGCTTCTTTATTTGAAGCTCTAAAACCACAATACTTGCAATTGTTTACACATTTATTGCCGACATATAAAGGAGCAAAAAGCACGATACGATTTCCATAAACCGTTTCCTTTAAAGTACGTGCACCTTGTTTGATTTCTTCTATTAATTCGGGATCAGTAGCATTGATTAACACTGCTGTTTCTTCAAGAGTTAAACGTTGTTTACTTAGAGATTTCTTAATAATTTCTCTTACTCTTTCTTTGGTTGAAACGGTATTAATAATATAATTCCATATTTCTTCAGGATCAATGAATGGTTTCATTCGTTGATCTTTAATACTGCAAATTTCAGGTGTGAATTTCATGATGGATGCTTCTTATTTGTTCAAATTAGCTTGCAAAATTACAAAATAAAAACGCACACTGATTAGAATATGGTTTATATTTCTTAAATTAATTTTAAGTTAGATCTAACTCTAAGTTAACTTCTTTTGAAGCTTTAGGTTTTCTTTTATTCTCTTCAATAAAATTTAACTTCTCAAGTTGTTCCTCAGTTAATTGTTCTTTTATGCTTAACTGATACTTATACCAATATTTAATATGACGTAAGTGACTATCAGCATTACTATCGGAAGGTAACTTTTTATTATTATTGTTAAAATATTCTAAGATTTCTGCATAATATACATCCCATGATTCCGTTTTGATTTTATCTGGGCTTCTCCATTCAAATCCAACCATATTAAGTAAATTAAGCTGTTCATCCGTTAAAAAATCTTTATGTTCTCTTTGAGTATTACACCATTTTTCCATTACTGAATTCTTTTTAACTCTTGGAAGTTCACAATCCGGTGTAGAATATTTATCAATAAACATTTTATATAACAGAAAATTCTTATTCCATATAGCACTTAAATCTTCTACTACATTATTCCAGCTAAAATTAATTTCATTCAACTTATCTAATCTTTCTCTTGATAATTTGTTTTTGCCTTTTCGTTGAGCAGCTATCCATTTTGTCAAAGGATTTATTTCATCATCATGATATTCATCTAACCAATTTTCTTTATAAATAGCTTTTAAAACTACTAGCTGTTCGTAACATTCATCCCATTTATCTGAATTCATTTTCGTTTCTGACTCCCATGGAAAGCCAATCTGTTCCAATTGGAATAGATGTTTTGGTGTTAGCCTTAATTTATTTCTTCTTTGAGCGTTACACCAAGAGTATAATGGATTAGGTTGCCCTTTGATTGTTTCATTAAAACAATCTTTTGGATTCATACTTCTAATTTTTATCAACTTTCTGTAAGAAGATTGCCATTTGAAATCTGACTGTAAATGGTTTACTGACATTTTATTTTCTTATGTTATTTACTAATTATTAACTTAATAGAAAGATTATATTTTGTTTATTAATTGCTTTTTATTAATAAAAATCATAGATTTTTATCAATCATAAATGGGCTTCAAAAGATTTTATAAAGGTACTAATAATTTCAATACAAAAAAGATTTAATTTAAATCTTTTTTATAAAGAGATAGATAACGGATATGATATTGATGTAAGATACTAAACGTAAGTTAACTTTATCATATTTGTATAACCTTTTTCGAACATAGGAATACTACCAATATGAATAATTACATCACCTTTAGCAATAAGTTCTTTTTCTTTTAAAAACTTAGTTGAGTAATCTATGGCATCATTTATGATAACATAATCTTCGCAGAAATACGCCCTTACTCCCCAAACTAGCGACATCTTACGTAATAAAATCTTATTATTTGTAAAGGCAAATATATCCGCTTCAGGACGATGGCTTGATATTTTAATAGCCGAATATCCTGTTAAAGAAAAAGCAACAATAGCTTTTGCCTTTGTTTGTGAAGCCATATTACTTGCATGATAACAAATGGAATCCGAAATAAATTCTAATTTCTTTTCCTGTGGTACATGTTCGCGATTATAAGGGAATCCATTGTTTTCGGTCCAGTCAATTATTTGTTGCATACACCTTATAGTTAATGCAGGAAATTTACCAACAGATGTTTCGGCACTTAACATTAAAGCATCTGCACCATCAAGTACTGCATTAGCTACATCATTAGCTTCGGCACGTGTTGGTCTGAAGTTAGTGATCATGCTTTCCATCATTTGGGTAGCAATAATAACAGGCTTTGAGCGCTCTATGCATTTATTAACTATTGATTTCTGGATTAAAGGAACCTGATCAAATGAAATTTCAACTCCCAGATCACCACGAGCTACCATCACAGCATTAGATTGTTCTATAATATTATCAATGTCTTTTAAAGCTTCCGGTTTTTCAATCTTTGCTATTACTCCGGCAGTTCCGTTTCTTTCGGCAATTAAGTTTTTAAGTTCAATAATATCATTGGCTGAACGTACAAATGACAAGGCAATCCAATCTACTTTATTTTCAATAGCAAAGATGGCATTTAATTTATCTTCTTCAGTTAAACTTGGAAGTGATATTAAAGTATTTGGAAGATTTACACCTTTTCTTGATGACAAAATACCTCCATATATTACTTTGGTTGTTACGGCATCAAGTCTATTTGTTTCAATAACTTCGAGTTTAACTTTGCCATCATCTATCAATATTGCATCACCAATCTGAACATCTTTAGATAACTCAGCATAACTCATATATAACTTATCTTTGTTCCCGACACATTGCTCGGAAACTAACTTCACGGTTTCCCCTACAATAAGCTCAATACTATTGTTTTCAACTTCGCCAATACGCAACTTTGGACCTTGAAGATCGGCAAGGATTGCTATATTAGTACCTAGTTCATAATTTAAATCATTAATAACATCAATAACAATCTGATGTTCCGCTCTACTTGAATGGGAGAAATTTAAACGGAATACATCTACTCCTTCTTCTATCATTTCATGAAGCACTTCTTTTAAAGCAGTAGCAGGGCCAATAGTGGCAATAATTTTTGTTTGTGAACGAACTTTTCGCATTGATTTATTTATATAAAGGATTAAAATATCTTTCTTGATATTCGATTGCAAAGGTACTAAATAATTATGAAAGATAATTAAAAATTAAGAATTAACAATTAATAATTA
>JBAXLO010000133.1:0-12996 GCA_037134755.1 Bacteroidota bacterium
GAAAATAAGACAAAAAAATGTTTAATAAACTTTTAATCGGTATAAACTCTAATAAAAGAATTATTTTTAATGAATAAATTAATAGACCCAAATTAAAACCTTATTCCAGATCATCAACCTTAGTAGAATTAATAAAAAAGAAAACCCACAAACCTTATTACCTAATTTCAGACATTAATTAGGTTGAAATTTGAGGAATATTTGTTGAGCTACTAAGGTTAAATAGTTAAAAGAGGTATTATCTAAAGATAAGTTGTCTTTCTTTAAATTTATATTTAAACCCTGAATTCGGATATAAATATAATAAACATCATAAAGAAAAAGAAACTGATAAAACAAAGAGCGGATACCTTTGACAAGACAACCGCTCTTTTGTATTACAATTCCCCTTTCTTAAAAACTTCAAGTACTTTAAGTATTTCAAGTACTTCAAGTACTCTCTTTAGATTTTATTCAATATCTCAGCTGCTTTATCTAAGGTTTCTTCTGTTTTGGCAAAACAAAACCTTAAAGTCTTATTATCATTTGATTTATGATAGAATGGGGAAACCGGAATTGATGCCAATCCATATTCTTTTGTCATTCGTATTGCAAAAGCAGTTTCCTTTTCATCAGTAATTGCACTATAGTCCAACAACTGGAAATAAGTTCCATAGGATGGGATGATCTTAAATCTTGAATCCTTAATAGCATTTACAAAATAATCTCTTTTCTGTTGATAGAACTCCCCAAGATGAAGATAATTCTCTTTATCCTTTAAATATTCAGCAATAGCATATTGAACAGGCGTATTGCACGAAAAAACATTAAACTGATGAACTTTCCTAAACTCTTTCATAAGATTTTCGGGAGCCAGCACATATCCCATTTTCCAGCCAGTGGCATGCAGTGTCTTGCCAAAAGAAAACACAACAATACTCTTCTCAGCAAGTTCAGGGTACAAACATACACTTTCGTGCTTCTTGTTCTCGAAAATCAGGTGCTCATAAACCTCATCGCTTAATATAACAATGTCAGTATTATGCGTAAGTTTAATCAACATCTTCATGTCATTTTCCTTCAACACACTTCCCGTAGGATTGTGAGGTGTGTTAATGATGATAAGCTTGGTATTCTGATTTATTTGTTTCCTAACAGTATCCCAGTCAATGTGATAATCGGGAGTTTGAAGCTGAGCATACACAGGTATCCCACCATTTAATCTTACCGCAGGCCCGTAACTATCATAAGCAGGCTCAAATATGATAGCCTCATCCCCTTCACGAATAATGGAAGCAATAGCTGTAAATAAAGCCTGTGTAGCACCGGCAGTCACATTAATTTCCTTATCGGGATGGTATTCCGCACCATAAGTAGCAGCTACCTTTTCGGAAATCATTTCCCTAAGGCATTGCACACCCGTCATAGGAGCATATTGGTTAAAGCCCTGATTCATGTACTTATTAACAAGTTCAATAAGTTTAGGTGAGATATCAAAATCAGGAAAGCCCTGAGAGAAGTTTAAAGCTCCTACTTCGTTGGCCAAGCCCGACATTATAGCAAATATAGATGTCTCCTGATTAGGTAGTTTTGATATTATACTTCCTGAAAAATTCTGCATATTGGTTTAATTAAACTTTTGCAAAATTAACTCTTTTATTTGAGTTAACATCATTTAAAAAATAAGATAACACAAAATTGTGTTAAGATGAGGAGTTTGCAGTTTATAAAATTACATTACTATTAATTAAGGATAATCAATAGTCCAGTTCTTTTTATCAAGCTCTTGTTGTGATAACTCATAACGTTTGTAAAGCTTATTCTTACGAATGTACTCCCAGTCACTATATTTCAAAAGGGTATCTATCTCGATAATGAAAGCATTCAATTTCTTGTTTTTACTGCTTTCAATAAGCGATTGCCATCCTTTAGAATCGCCAGGTTTTATCTGTGTAGAGATAGCTCCAGGATTTATTTTATCTCTAATAAATATGTTTATATCATAGCTTTCAGCATCCAGAATTGTATCCAAAGAACAATCGAAAGCAACGGCATGTTTGCTGTTATTCTTAATCTTAAGTTTTACATCTACTTTATTACAAGCTCCTAAAAGAAGTATTAATATTAATGCACTTAACGTGATTTGCAGTTTATTCATCAGTATTTATTTTAATGTTTTTTAAAAATAGATTTTATTTAACTTGATGTTTATTTAATTCCCTTTAATTCCATTCAATGCAGTCCTATCCATAATACGTCCAACAGGATACACATTCATTTGCTTATCCTGCCAAAGAGATTTATTATAAAACCAATTAATGATAGCCCTTTGATCTTTGGCAAACTCAGGTTCGGCAATTTTCTTTGCTTCAAATTCTTTGCGTAACTGCTCATCTTCAGAAAGCATTATGCGAGCCAATGGCTCTATTACATAAGATTCAGCATATTCTTTTTGTTCAAATACTGCATCAAAGTATCCCCAATAAACCATAGAGCCGGAAGCCTTTGGCTCGAGCATTGTAATTAATATACGCGCCTTTGGCTGACTCATATCAACAATTATTGAACCTTTAGGATACGTTTTTTCTTCCTCAAAAGTAGTAATATCAAACATATCCATTGCGTGCCTTCCTTCATATGAATTTTGTTGCCATTTAATATTAATAAACTTATACAACTGCACTTTAATAGTCTTTGAAGCTGTAAGAACATCATAGGCAATACCATGAAGTTTCAAAAGATCAATTATATTAGTCCACTCCTGACCAAAAATATAAGCTTCAGGAAGCTTCACCTTTTCAGTAGCTTTTAGTTTATTAAACAAAGGAATCGAAAATGTTTCAGGCTTCTTATTATTATACTTAAACCAGCTACCACCAGTCAAATCACTCTTCTCTTCAGTGTATTCCACACCTAAGAAATTAACCATTGTACTATCAGTAGTCGAAACAGTATAACTGAGATTGTAATTATCTTTTCTAAACTCTGAAGAGGAAGTATATTTATCTGCTTGTTCAATAATTTTGTGAAGGTTAATGTACTCTTTATTAAGTAAGCTAATAGTATTTTCCAATATCTTATAGGTAGCACTTACTCTTGTTTTATAATCTTTAAGCATGTGAGTTTCTATAAGCAAACCCGGACGATTACGAGCAATTGTATACCCCTGCGAAAGCATTGGAGGTGTGGCGCTAATATATAAACCACTGCGGGGATCGTGCCAATTGCGAAACATTACATAAGGTAATATCGGATAGTTGTTTTTAAACATCTCAGGTATTAATTCCTTTAGATAAACATCTTTTTCCCATTTGGCAATTCTTTCATCCACATTCCCTTCTGTTTCCATGCCATAAGTAACTACATATTGATAATCGGCACCATCAGTAGTATGACAATCAATAAAGAAGTCAGGGTTGAAATTATTAAACAATTTTATCCAATCTTTCATTTCAGGAGCATTTGCTTTTACATAATCTCTATTAAGGTTTAGATTATTAGCTGTTGTGCGCCATCCCATCTCCTCAGGACCATTCTGATTAATCCTGTTGTATTTACTAAACCTTTCGTGCCCATCTACATTAAAGATAGGAATAAACAGAATAGTAACATGATCCAACATCGAAGTCAGTTTCTTATTTACAATAATATCACGCAATAAAGTCAAGCCTGCATCCTTACCTTCCGACTCGCCAGCATGAATACATGCCTGTATCAATAGCACCGCATTGCCAGATTTTTTAATAGCTTCGGGAGTAAAGTTCCCATTCTTATCAACTATTAACAAAGGGAGTTCCCTACCTTGCGGACTAATGCCAAAATTAGTAAACTTCGCTATTGTAGAATTGCTTTCCAACAACTTACAATAAGCAATTGTTTGATCGTATCTGGGAGTCTCTTTAAATCCAGAACTCTCATAATAGGTAATTAATTTATTGTCCTGAGCAAAAAGAAAGCTATTAATAAAAAGAAGAATACTTATAATGAAGAACTTTTTCATCTATGACTTGTTTTTAAATTGTGATATTAATTTTGTGTAAAAGTAATTAATTTCTGAACTTTGCAGCCCCTTTTTGACATCAAATAATCTTAATAAAAAGTTAAATAAATAAACAGACCTCTTTTTGAATAACATAATAATTTAAAAACATACAAAAAACGTGGAAATATTAAATACTGTTGCTGAAACTCGTTTATATCTAGATAAAGAAAAGAAGCTTAATAAAACTATTGGATTTGTACCCACAATGGGCGCCTTGCATCAAGGACATCTGGAACTTGTAAAGCAGGCACGGAAAGAAAATGATATTGTTGCGGTAAGCATCTTTGTAAATCCGATACAGTTTAATAATAAAGAAGACCTCGAAAAGTATCCCCGTACTTTCGAGAATGATGCAGCTTTACTTCAAAGTGTTGGTTGTGATCTTATCTTCTATCCTACAGTTCAGGAAATGTATCCTGAACCAGATACTACTATTTATAACTTTGGTAATCTTGATAAAGTGATGGAAGGCAAACATCGTCCCGGACATTTTAATGGTGTAGCTGTTGTTGTAAAAAGATTGTTTGATATTATAAATCCTGATAAAGCATATTTTGGTGAGAAAGATTTTCAACAGTTAGCAATTGTAAAAGCTATGGTTGCTCAGTTAAGTCTTCCTGTTATAATCATTCCATGTGCAACTGTCCGTGAGAAAGATGTCTTAGCAATGAGTTCAAGAAATACACGCTTAGAACCAAATGAAAGGAATCTTGCTCCATTTATTTATTTAACATTATCTAAAGCTAAAGAAAAAGCTAAAGACACTAATGTAAAAGACCTTGAACAATGGGTTATAAATGAATTTAACCAACATAAAGAGTTTAAAATTGAATACTTTGAAATAGTTGACGCCATCACTTTGCAACCTATAAATGATTGGGATGAAACTTCATCAGCCATTGGATGCATCGCGGTATTTATGGGTAACGTTCGTCTTATTGATAATATTAAATTTTAGTTAACATAAACTTATTTTATTATCAAACATAGCTATTTAAAAGACATATCAGGAATTATAAATTGTAGATTAACATCTTTTTTAACAAAATATAATATATCCATTAATAAATTTGTGTAATTTTGCAGCATTATGCATATAGAGGTATTAAAATCAAAAATTCACAGGGCAATAGTTAATGAAGCTAATATAAACTATATTGGCAGCATAACCATTGACGAGGATCTTATGGATGCCGTTAATCTTATTGAGAACGAAAAGGTAAGTATCTTAAATATAAATAACGGCGAACGCTTTGATACTTATGTTATCAAAGGCGTAAGGGGTTCAGGTACTATTGGCATAAACGGAGCTGCGGCCCGTAAAGTTGCTGTTGGTGATTATATAATCATTGTTTCGTATGCTTCAATGGATTTTGAAGAAGCAAAAAAACATACACCTTCTATTATCTTCCCTCAGAACAATAAAATATAATTCTTGAAAAAGAAAATAACCCTTGTACTTAAGTTTGCAATCTTCCTTGGTTTAGGAATTGCTATTCTTTGGTGGTTTCAACGCAAACTAACCCCCGACGAGAAAGAAGAAATATTAAATTCATTCCATTCTGCTAATTATTTATGGGTATTTATATCTATAATCCCCGGCATAGTAAGTCATCTTAGCCGTTCGTTGCGTTGGCGTATGTTATTGCGTCCTATGGGATATCATCCAAAACTAAAAACAACTTTTGCAGCAGTAATGGTTGGTTATTTCGCAAATCTTGCATTTCCTCGTCTTGGGGAAGTGATGCGTTGCGGAATACTAAATAAATACGAAAAGATACCGGTCAACAAATCTTTTGGTACTGTTATTACCGAACGTACTGTAGATATGATCGTTTTTCTGTTGCTTTTCCTTGTAACTTTTGCAATGGAGTTCGAAAAGCTAAAAGATTATGTTTACAATAACTTTTGGATAAACTTTGCCGACAAATTTAACAACATCAATGTAACTGGAGTTCTGTTTATATCCATTATATTAATCATAGCTTTAATAATTACACTTTTCTTTGTATTCAGAAAAAGATTACAAAAATCTGCTCTCTTTACAAGGATAGTTGTATTTATTATGGGTTTTGTGGAAGGATTAAAATCACTGGCAAAGGTTGAGAAACCTTGGTTGTTCGTTTTCCATTCCTTATTTATATGGTTGAATTACTTCCTGATGGTTTACTTTATATTCTTCTGTTTCGGCGAAACAAATCATTTAACTCCCGACATAGCTTTGGCTGTATTAGTAATGGGTTCTATAGGGATAATGATAGTACAGGGAGGCATTGGAATATATCCTGTTATTGTTTCCAAAACCATGCTTATATTCGGAGTATCCAAAACAGTTGGTTATGCAATGGGTTGGATAGCTTGGACATCACAAACACTTATCATTATATTATTAGGTTTATTATCACTTGTTATTTTACCTATATTAAATAAGAAAAAAGATGCAGAAGCTTGAGTTTATCAAAGCAAAGATCCTTTGCGGTGAAGAATTGGAAAGAAAGCTTGCCTATTGGAGGTTTAAGAATCTTAAGATAGTATTTTCAAACGGTTGTTTTGACATCTTACATGCCGGTCATGTTGATTATCTTTCAAAAGCAGCTGATGAAGGGGATGTTTTAATAATAGGACTTAATACCGATGCATCTACCAAAAGACTTAAAGGTCCTACTCGCCCTATCAACGATCAGGATGCAAGAGCAATGATAATGGCTTCGCTTAGTTTTGTGACTGCCGTGGTTTTGTTTGACGAAGACACTCCTTATAATTTAATTAAACAGGTGCAACCTGATGTCTTAGTAAAAGGCAGTGATTACAAACCTGAAGATATTGTAGGTTATGATATCCTTAAAGCTAAAGGCGGTGAAGTTAAAACGCTTGATCTTTTACCCGGTTATTCAACTACTTCTATTGAGCAAAATATATTTAATAATTTTAAAGGGAAGTAAGATTTTTATTCATAATCTTCCCATTTAATCTTTTTTAAAAATACCGGTTCTTTCTTTTTAAAATCTTTTAATGTTTCTGTTCCATCACAAAAAATATGTTTATGTTTAGTCATGCCTAGCTTCTTAATAATAACATTATTTTCCTGTATCTTGCAAATAGAAACGTATTGTTTGTGTTCTTGAAAATGTATTTCATTATCTCCCCAATACCCTTTAAAAAATAACATTTCAGTATCATATTTATTAAATTTCCAATCAGAAAGTTCATTGATATCAATAATAGGTTGAAATGAAACATAAGGAATTATTTTAATTTTGAAGAGAGTTCCTTTAAACCCCGAACCACCTCCACTGTTATTCAAAGTTAAATAATAATTATTTGATCCAGATTTTGTGAGATCACCGATTTGATTATATTTAAATGTACTTTTATATAAAGTATCATGATTTGAATTGTCGACAATTTGAGCATTAATGACAGTAATCCAATTATATTCAATAGATTTTTGCTTATCGTGAGTTAGTATTAATTGATAGATTTTATTATTGATAGTTAGCATAAATGTAGTGTCATCTCCATATTCAAAAATATCATTATTATATGGTCTATAATCGGCTGATTTATCTACGTCTTTATCATTATTTCCGCAACTAATAAATAGCAATACTATTAAATCACAGATTAATACAAACTTAATTGTTTTCATAACATTTTGTAATATTAAGATGTAAAAGTACACATTAATCCGTTCCCTCAATTTTATTTAACGCAAAAACTTTTCTTTTTAATTAAAATTATCTTTGATATCGTTAATAATTATTTCGGAGGAGTACTTTTTTAACGAGAACGTCCCCACGACTTCGATGTGCCATACTTTTTTAACGAGTACCTCCTCCAAATAACATTAACAGCTTATATTGTTTTATTTACCTTATCAACGAAAATTTACTCATTATAATCTTCCCATTTAATTTCCTTCGATATAACCGGTTCTTTCCTTTTAAAATCATTTATAGTTTCAACATCATCTATAAAATCATGTTTGCGTCGGGTCATCCCCAGCTTTTTAACAGTAACATTATTCTCCAGGATTTTATAAATAGATATATTTTGCCGGTGTGCTTCAAAGTGCGATTCAGGCGGTTTGCTATTGAAATCCCATTTACCATCAAACAATATTAATTCATTACCATACTTATTAAATATCCAATACGAAAGCTCACCAAGTTCAAGGATGGGTTGGAAAACTACTTTAGGAGTTATCTTAATCTTAAAAAGAGTACCCGAATATCCCGAACCACCGCCACTACTTATCAAGGATATGAAGTAATTATTATTCGCTGTTTTAGTAAAATCCCCAACCTCATTATAGTTAACAATTTTATTATACAAGGTATCATGAGTTGAATTATCTACAATACTAACACTAATTGTTGAGTCCATATCATCTTCCGATTCATGAAGTTCGGTATGTTTAAATATAAGTTGATAGGTTTTATCCCCGATTTCTATCTTATATATTGTATCATCACCAATATCCGATTTATAAGTTTTAGATTTAGTTAGCAGCCCTGATTTATTGGTAGCCTTACCTTTGTGTCCGCAATTAATAAAAAGTATAATTACTAAACTACAAATTAAAAGATTCTTAAGTGTTTTCATTTTATTTTCTTTTTTTAAACCAATTTTTAATTAAGATTTGGTTTTCTTTACCAAAAATTCAGGTCTGATTATATATTTACGATATCTATCTCGTTTGGCAATCGGAAATATCCCGAATCTATATCCAATGTGTTTATTTTCAATTTTACCACATCTTGAGAACATTGTTCTTTTGGGTAAATCGTTTAATGGTTGTTCCTGCAACAGTAAAGTGTCACCTTTGTCATCAATTATAGTTGCCAATACGGTTTTTGCACCTTTCCAGCAAGGTATTTCCGTTACAACTTTATTTACTCTTCTTTCAGGTTTTATGTTTATTACAGTTGTCGGACATTCAAAAGTCACTTTAACTGAAACGATCTTATAAGGTTTCTTTATCTTGAATTTTAACTTAGGTCCTTTAACCTTACAATCGCAATTTTTCCAGTAGTTTGGGCAATACATATCAAATTGATAGTAAGACTTTCCTTTAACTTTTATAATCTTCACCTCCGATTTTTTGCTTTTATTATCATACCAAGAACCATTTGTAGTTATATCAAAAACTCTGGCATTTCGTCCACAATAATCACATTCATTATCTTCAGGCACAGGAAAACGTACCTTTACAGGGATTTTAAAACAATCTCTTTTGGTACAGCCCGGCTTCAAAATTACTTTTAACATTCCGCAACTCGAAATAGGAATACCATTGTTATCCATAAGCGAAATTCCATTAGCAAGAATGCTTTGAGGATTATTAGTTTCGATATATTCTAAGCAATCTTTTAGCTCAAGATATTCGTTACGATTAAAAACTAAACTTGTGCCTTGCGGCAAATAAATAGTTGTATCTAAATTAATGGTGTCTTTTACAATCAATGGTTTAATTATAGAATCGTGCTTCGGTAGAACTTTATGTTTTATGTAAATAAAAATATCAACTCTTCTATTTTTCTGCTTCCCTTCGTCATTATCATTTGAAGCTATAGGTTTATCTTCTCCAAAATAATTAGTCAAGATAAAACTCTTGTTAACACCTATTTCAACAAAATAATTCTTGACAGTTTCGGCTCTATTCAACGATAATTTCATATTATACAAACTATCGGCAGTATTATCTGTATTGCCATTAACAACAACCCTATATATGTCAGCAACAGCTAACGTATCTGTAATTTTGTTTAGCGTTTGATAACCATCATCACGAATATCATATTTATTATTATCAAAATAAATACTTGTCTTAATTTTTTGAGTTTGCCCAAATATTATTAATGGAATAAAGAAAATCAAAGTAAACAAAACACTAAATTGTAGTTTTCTTTTGAAAGGTGATTGTTGTAAAACAACTTTATTTTTATCTGTATTGGATATATCTATATGACTTATCCACATCTTATTAAAACTATTATTCTTCTTCATCTCGAACTTATATTAAATTAGATTTATTCAAAATATTATGCTGAAATAAAAATTAAAAAGCACAATGCAAACTTAAACATTTAATCAATACCACAATTTTATTTAACACAAAACATTTTGATCATTATAAAATAAATTCGCCAACTTAACGCTTATTAATAAAACGCTAAATACTATTTATTATATCAATATTAAAGAAAAAAACATAACTTTGCACCTTATTAATAGCTATAAGAATATTGAATCCGCTTAAGAAACTTGCAGGGCAAACAGCCATTTACGGACTACCTACTATCATAGGGCGGCTACTTAGCTATTTGTTGGTTCCGCTCTATACCAGAGTGTTCTCGCCGGCTGAGTACGGAGTAGTTACCGAGTTATACGCTTACGTCGCTTTCCTTATGGTAATCTTAACTTACGGAATGGAAACCGCTTTCTTCCGCTTTTCGCAAAAAGAAACGGATAAAGAAGGAGTTTACAGTACCTCTATATTATCTTTAGTGGTAAGTTCTGTATTGTTTATTGCACTTTCGTGGATGTTTTCAACTTCTATCGCGTCAGCTTTGGGATATGCTAACCATAGTGAATACATTGTTTGGTTTGCCTTGATATTAGGGCTGGATGCCTTAACAGCAGTTCCTTTTGCACGTTTAAGAGAACTAAACAAAGCCAAACGTTTTGCATTCCTGAAATCAGTAAATATTGTTGCACAGATAGGATTTAACATCTTCTTTATCATCTTTTGTCCTTATATAATTAAGCATTTCGACAACTCTTTTGTAGGAAGTATTATCAACATCTTTTATAAAAAAGAAATTGGTGTAGGTTATATTTTTATCTCCAATTTGCTTGCAAGTATATTGACATTAGCAATGTTGGTTCCTGAAATTATTAATATAAAGTTTCAATTCAAAAAGCTATTATGGAAACAAATGCTTAAATACGCATTGCCTATAATGGTGTGGGGAATGGCAGGCATTGTCAACGAAACCTTCGATAGGATATTGTTAAAACATTTGATAAAAACCGGAGATGCAATGTCGCAACTGGGGATATACGGTGCATGTTATAAAGTATCGATACTGATGACTTTATTTATACAAACATTCCGTTTTGCTGCCGAACCTTTCTTCTTTTCAAACGCTCAAAACAAAGATGCAAAGCAAATATATGCCGATGTGATGAAATATTTTATCATTGTGTGCGCCTTTATTTTCCTTGCGGTGATGATGTATATTGATGTAATTATTCTTTTTGTTGGCAAAGACTTCAGAATCGGGGCACCGGTAATACCTATATTATTATTAGCTAACCTATGTCTGGGAGTGTTTTACAACTTATCTATCTGGTACAAGCTCACCGACCAAACCATGTACGGAGCTTACATAGCAACCTTCGGAGCTGTTGTAACTTTAGTGCTTAACTTTATATTAGTGCCGATAATGGGATATATGGGTGCAGCCTGGGCTACATTGATATGTTACTTCTTAATAATGCTGGTGTCATACATCTTAGGACAAAAACATTATCCTATTAACTATGATCTTAAAAGAATAATGACTTATCTGGGAATTGCTTTGGGACTTTATTTTATAAGCGAAATATTAAAGATAGAAACCAAATCAATCAAACTTATAATAAACACTATATTTGTTATAATATATTTAGTGAGTGTTTTTACTTTTGAAAAGAGAAAACAAGCTCCACCACCTAAACCTATTAGTACTAATCGTTGGAATAAGTATAAGTAAGAGCTGAACCGTCTCGACTCTAATAAACTTCCTGACAGATTCCTCCTGTCAGTTATAAAGTACCATTGATAAAATCACTCAAACTAAATACTTCTTTAACTTTAACACCTTTATCGGTTTGGTGCAAAGTACAGCATTCGTTATAGGAATCATGCTCAAAAAACAATACATAATTATTTTCAATTGCTTCTTTATAAAAAGTTTCCTTTTCTTGAAGCGTTACTAATGGACGCACATCATAACTAGGGATATAAGGCAAGGCCACGTGACCGGTAAAGGCAAGTAAATCGCCCATAAAAACCACTGTTCTTCCATGATAATTAACAAATGGTATCACCTGTGCTTCGGTATGTCCGTAGTAAAACTTTACACTTACATTAGGCAATATTTCCCCTTCGTTCTCAAGTAGTTTTAACTGTCCGCCTTCTTTAATGGGCAGTATGTTCTCTTTTAAAAACGACGCCGCTTCCCTCCTATTCGGATTGATTGCCCATTCCCAATGTTTACTACTTATATAATAGGTAGCATTAGGAAATGTATATTCAAAGCCTGTTCGATCAGCATTGTATTTAACGGCTCCACCGCAATGGTCGAAATGAAGATGTGTGAGTATAACATCGGTAATATCCTCGGGCACAAAACCATTCGCGCCAAGCGACTTAATAATATCAGCATCTCCGTGCAAATGGTAAATACTTTTAAACTTTTCGTCCTGTTTATCGCCCATACCTGTATCTATCAATATCTTTCTGTCGCCATCAACAATAAGGAGCGAGCGAATGATAGCTTCGCATAGATTGTTTTCGTCGGCGGGATATTGTTTCTGCCACAAAACCTTAGGCACTACTCCAAACATTGCCCCACCATCCAACTTTATAGATCCGGTTTCAATAGAAAATAACTGCATAAATCAATTAATAATTAACAATTAACAATTAATAATAAGAAAACTCAAAAGTACAAATTATCATTTAATAATAAGAACAATGTTTTTAAATGATAAAGTACATCTTACAAAACATATATTTGGGGTTAATGTTTGGAAAGAGAATATTAAATTAAGGTTATAATGAAATAAATATTAAAAGTTATTTATATATATATCATATAATTTCAGACATATAGCAGTTATTTGTATCAATGTTGCACTTATATACATACAAGTGACACATAGATGCATCCAAGTGTCACATATATACATACAAGTGATAGATG
>JBAXLO010000134.1:0-12974 GCA_037134755.1 Bacteroidota bacterium
AGCAAATGGAGACCAAGTTGCTTCCCCTCAAAAAAAAGGGCAGTGACTTGGGTCATTATCAGTTGTTTGAGAAACGTCTTTTTTTAGGTTTTTTCATTAATACCTATTATTTTTAAAAGTGTGATGTATTTAGCCTATTATCAAAAGTCAATAGAGTAGTCTCTAACACATTGACTTTCTTTTGGTTTTATTTAACTAATCTTATGAATTATTATTGCATATGTAGCCATTCCTAATTTTATAAACCATACCTTTGCCGAAAAAAATAATCATTTAATGTTAATAATTTAAATAAGCAAATATGTCACATAATCCTTATGCAAGTAACGTTTACAAAATAAAAACAACAGATAATTTTAGAATAACTGTGAAGTTTTCTCAATATAGTCAAGGAACAATAAATTATTTAAGTATTGCTGATGTTGAACTTTTACCAATGGCAACTATTTTGCAGCCTTTTTCAACAAATGTGAATGATAAATATGTAAATTGGTTTATTGCAAAACATTTATCTTTATCTGCCACCAATCAGCAAAACATTGTAGAAGCAGCGATGCCAGCCAATGTTAAGAAACTGGAAACAGCAGTTTTAAGTGTTTATGATGAAGGAACAACAGGTTATAACAATATTTTTAGCAGACCTAAAAGCCATTTATATGACAATGTAACTCAACAACAAAAACTTGTAAACCTTAAAACAGAGAGTGCACTTTTAGTAGGGCTTGTACCTTTGTCGGCAGCAAAAATAGCTTTAGATGTGTATATTAAAAGTTTTGATGATACGCTAAAAGCCTCAGCTAATGCACAAACAAAATTAACTGAAACATCTAACCAAATGGAAGAGGCTAGAATTGAATGGTGTGACGAAGCATTGGGAGTTACAGGGAAATTGTTGGAAAAGTATAAACTTAATCCCGAAAAGATTGATGATATCTTTGATATGGCAATGTTTAATCCACGTCACAGCCATATTGATCCTGATAAAGATACAATAAATGTAATAGTTTCCGAAGATTCTATCTTTTCGATAAACATGGTATTCGATCCTTCAAAAACATATTATTTGCATAATACAGGTATATGTGCGCTTAATGTTGGCAGTGCATCAGCAATTGATCAACAGACATTAACAACATTCATAACTTTAGGGATAGACGAAACCAAAATAGCAAGCGGCGCTTTATTAGGCGATCTATTAAACAGATATCTACTAGTTTGGAATGAAGACCCAACAATAGCGGGCGAATTGAAAATAAAAGAAGAAGAAACTATTGCTTAAATCAATTACGAATTACGAATTACGAATTACGAATCAAGATTTTAAAAGAAGAGAGCCTTCATCAGTAAATGGTGAAGGTTTTTTTATTCCTTTTTTCTTTTCTAAGTACTTTTATTTAGATTTTAATACTTGTAATTCAAAATAAATTTTTTGCAACTGATTATTTAGCCTAATCCTTAAAAAAATCATTAATTCTAATTTTAAGAAAAGTAATTTAACTTTCTGTTAGATTATTTGGGTTATAAAAAATGCATTGATTTCATAAAAAAAAGCCACCGAAAAATAATTACTTTTCGGTGGCTTAAATTTTATAAGCTGATTTAATAAAATCTCTATTTCAATTCTATCAAAATCTGGCTTTTGGGAACCATATCTCCCTCTTGAACATTTACTTTTGAAATTACACCATTCATTGGTGCCAATAAATCATTACTCATTTTCATTGCTGAAAGCACTAATAATTTATCCCCTTTCTTAACTTTATCCTTTGCTTTAACGTATATTTTCAATATAGTTCCAGGAATAAAAGCATATATCTTTTTAGGGTCCTTAGGTTGGTAAGGCTTTTTATTTTGATATCTTAAAGGCAAGTTTGTACGATATTTAACACCATCTATGTTAATTGTGTCATACTTACTTTCCACGTCTTCTTTTTCCTGATGCGATTTAGCTTCTTCCATTTTTTTAAATTTGCAAATTAATTAAATGTGTTCTTTTTAAAAGTAATTTATTGATTAAAAAGGAGGAATACCATGTTTTTTGTATGGACGAGCTTCTTGTTTATCCTTCGAAATATCTAGAGAATGAATCAAGAAATGTCTGGTTTCGTTTGGATCAATAACAGCATCAACATAACCATAAGCAGCGGCTACATAAGGATTAGCAAATTTCTTCTTGTATTCTGCTATTTTCTTCTTACGCATTTCTTCAGGATTCTCAGCATTCAGAATTTCGCTTCTAAAAATAATATTAGCAGCGCCTTCAGGTCCCATAACAGCTATTTCGGCAGTTGGCCAAGCAAATACAAAATCAGCTCTCAAATGGTTCGAACACATCGCAATGTATCCTCCTCCATATGCTTTGCGCAGAATAATTGTAATCTTAGGAACAGTAGCTTCTGAATAAGCATAAAGAATTTTAGCCCCATGACGGATAACACCTGCATGCTCTTGATCAACACCTGGAAGATACCCCGGTAAATCGACCAAAGTAACCAAAGGAACATTAAATGCATCACAATATCTTATAAATCTGGCTGCTTTGTCAGATGAATCTACATCTAAAACACCTGCAAGAATAAGAGGTTGATTAGCTACAAAACCTACAGTCTGTCCACTTAATCTGCCAAAACCAACAACAATGTTTTCAGCCCATCTTTCGTGTACTTCCAAGAAATCAGAATCATCACTAACAGCTCTGATGATGCTTCTTACATCATAAGGTAACTTAGGATTAGTTGGGAAGATATCATCGATCTTGTAAGTTTTAGATTTAGGTGCTTTCTTTGGAAAAGCTTCTGCTTTCTTAGTATTATTCCATGGAACGAAGGTAGCCAGTTTCTTAATCTGATCGAAGCATTCTTGTTCGCTTTCAGCAAAGAAGTGGGCATTACCCGTAACTTCAGCCTGAACTCTTGCTCCACCTAGTTCTTCCATCGAAATTTCTTCACCAAGAACGGTCTTGATAACTTCAGGGCCGGTGATAAACATCTTGGAGATCTTATCAACAACAAAAACAAAATCAGTTAATGCCGGAGAATAAACCGCTCCACCTGCGCAAGGCCCTAAAATAACGGATATTTGAGGGATAACTCCGGATGCTAAAGTATTCCTGAAGAATATTTCGCCATATCCCGCCAAGGAGTTAACACCCTCTTGGATACGCGCACCCCCTGAATCATTAATACCAATGATTGGAACTTTCAATTTCATGGCTATATCCATGATCTTGGTTATCTTTTTGGCATGCATATAGCCTAATGAACCTCCTGCAACAGTAAAGTCCTGCGCATATATACAAACAGAGTGCCCGTTGAGTGTACCTGTTCCGGTTACGACTCCGTCGCCCGGCAAGTACTTTTTATCCATATCAAAATCTTTACCTGAATGCTCTACAAATAAATCATATTCATAAAAAGAATTTGGATCAAGTAAGGTTATGATTCTTTCTCGGGCTGTTAATTTACCGGTTGCTTTTTGTTTCTCAACAGCTTTGGTTCCACCACCCTGCAATGCTTCTTGCATTCTTTTTTTGAGGTCTATTGTTTTTTGTTTTATTGACATTTGTTTGACAATTTAATTAAAACTTAATACTCAAATATAATTTTACAAAGATACGCTTTTATTTTCAAATTGAGTTTCTTTTTGGGTTGGCAAAGATAATAATATAGTTCCAAAGTAATCAAATTTACTTTCATTTTTTTGTTAAAAAATATAATATAGTCTAGAATATTAATCATTTAAGTAAAATGTTTGCTATCGTTTTTTTTGTAACAACTGCTTATTTTTATCTAAAGTAAATTATATTTATTTTTACATGGTTGATTATTAGCACCTGAATATATTTGGATGTTGAAATATACAAATGATGATATAAATTATATCTTTAACTCACTAGTTTTTTGTAATTTTACCACCTCAAATTAGTAAATAATCTATAAAAAACATGAATGTAAACGGCAAATATTACCGTACAGTTTGGTTGGAAGATGGAAAAGTGATGCTGATTGAGCAGAATCTTTTGCCATTTAATTTTAAAATAGTAGCTCTAAATAATTATAAGGAAACTTGCCATGCTATAATAACTATGATAGTAAGAGGAGCAGGTGCAATTGGTGCTACTGCCGGTTTTGCGATGGCGCAGGCATTTATTCAATATAATGATAATAAAGAAGAACTTATAAAAGCGAAGGAGGAGATTGAAGCTACTCGTCCAACTGCCCGTAATTTGTTTTATGCTACCGAAAGGGTGTTTAATGCAGGTCTTATTTCGGTTGACAATGCTATTGCAGAAGCTAATGCTATTGCAGAAGAAGATATTGAGGCAGGTAGAATGATTGGGGAGTATGGCAATGCTTTGATAAAAGACTCAATGAATATACTTACGCATTGCAATGCCGGTTGGCTTGGCTTTGTTGATTATGGGAGTGCATTATCACCGGTTTATGCGGCTCATCATGCAGGGAAAAATGTATTTGTATATGTTGATGAAACCCGTCCGCGGAGTCAGGGGGCTAGACTGACGGCCTGGGAGCTGTATAACGAGAACGTTCCTCATGTGATAGTGCCTGATAATGCAGGTGCTTTTCTGGCTTCTAAAGGTAAGATAGATATAATGATTGTGGGAGCCGACCGTATTGCTGCCAATGGTGATGCTGCTAATAAAATTGGTACTTTTGAGAAGGCTATTATTGCCAAAACCTTTGGTATTCCATTTTATGTAGCTGCTCCTTTGGCTACCTTTGATATTAATTGTAAGACTGGTGATGCTATTATTATAGAAGAGAGGGATGAGGATGAGGTTTTGTATCAAACGGGTTTAAATAAAGATAATGAGTTGACAAAAGTGATGGTATGTAATAAGGGTAGCAAAGCCTTTAATCCTGCTTTTGATGTAACTCCAGCCTCTTACATCACGGGCATTATTACCGAAAGGGGTATTATTAATGCTAATATTAATGATATTAAAAATCTAATCCATTAATAATATAATATGAATAATATAATTAAAGCTACTTTAATTACTCTGATATTTTTCTTTAGTCTACATATATTACATAGCCAGGGGGCGAAAGATGTGTTTAAATTGCAAGAGGGAGATCTGCTGTTTCAAAACCTTGATTGTGGTGACTTTTGCAATGCGGTAGAGAAGGTTACTATAGGTTATAAAGGTGCAAGGTTTTCGCATATGGCAATAGTTGCAAAAGATTCTATAGGGGAATTAATAGTTATTGAAGCTGTTTCTAAGGGTGTTTCAGTTATCACCATTAATAATTTTCTAAATAAAAGTCATGATAAGAATAATAATCCAAAGGTGGTAGTTGGGAGGTTGAAGCCGGCTTATCAACATTTGATTCCTAATGCTATAAAGGAGGCATCTAAATTGCTAGGTCATAAGTATGATGATGTGTTTTGTATTACTAATGATAGTTATTATTGTTCGGAATTGATTTATGATATCTTTAAAAAAGCTAATAATGGTAAGGAAGTTTTTACGCTTGTTCCCATGACTTTTAAAGATCCAGATACTAAAGAAACATTCCCTATATGGGCAAAATATTTTAAAGATTTAAACAAGCCTATCCCGGAAGGGGAACCGGGAAATAATCCGGGTGGCATCTCTTTATCTAATAAAATAAGTATTGTTCATGCTTATGGAATCCCTAATGGATGGGATAAGAATTTAATCAATAAATAAGATTTACAGCCTGTTGCTGGATTTTTAGGCACTACTATTAGTAGATTCCGTACCTGTACGGAAATTCTCCGTACCTGTACGGAACACTTCCGTACTTGTTTTGAAAACTTCTGTACCTGTTCAGAACACTTCCGTACTTGTACGGAACACTTCCGTACCTGTTCAGAAATCTTCCGTACTTGTACAGAAAACTTCCGTACCTACACGGAAAACTTCCGTACCTATACGGAAAACTTCCGTACTTGCATAAAATTACCCTGGAATAATATTTAATTGCTTATTAGATCTCTCGAAATCTTAAATACAGATTTTATCTTATAAAAGACTTAAAAATTTAATTTTGAGAATAAAAAAGCCGATAGAAACAAATCTACCGGCTTTCTTAGTATCCTTATTAAAGGAATTAAATTCTTATCTGTTTACATATAACTTATAAGTGCCAACTTTTTTGTCGGTAATAACTCTTACTATGTAGCTAGCTGCAGGCAGATTAGCATCAATTGTAAAAGTACTGTTATTGTTAACAGGATAGTTAGCTATTTCTTGTCCTAATAGATTATAAACAGCAACTTGTTTGATAGTAGTATTGCTATTATTTTTAACAACAATTTTATTATCTGCACTATATACATTAACATTTTCGATAGCATTGTTATTATTAACACTAACAATTTCGTCAATAACTGTACCTATCCATAAAGCTGGATTAAATCCCCAAGCTGAAGCAAAATAATGGAAAGTACCATCTGACCATTTTTCCATAGAAAGAGAATCAGGTGAAGAACAATACTGTGATGTTTCAAAAACAATAACTGTATCGCCTGTGACTGTAGGCAAAACAACTGAGGTAAAGAAATCACCGGAAACAGCAACCGGAGCAGGAAAAGTAAATGAACATAAAGCACCAGTATTAGTAGTTAAACTTGAAAATAAAATAGGATTTGATGTGCCTAGTAAAGTACCAGGATAACTATCAGCACCTTTGCTGTAGATCTTAACGCTGAAACTAGCAGTACCTACAGTGAATATAGGGTATAATGCAACTAATGCAGCAGTTACATTCCCATTGCCGGTATGTTTAACTAAAGTACCTTTTTCTAAATCACCATATACATTATTACCGGTAACGTAGCCACCCTGTCCGGTAATATAAGCAGTTGTGGTATCTCCGCAAAGGTTAGATGTCATAATTGGTGCTGGCCATAATGTGTCAGTAACATTTTTTGAAGGTGTTAATGTAGATGAGAATGGCTTTATCATTTTAAAACCAGCATCTACAAGTGTAGAGTTTCTTTGAGCTAAAGTAACAAAAGAAAGCCCTAATGCTAAAACAAAGAGTAATACAATTTTTTTCATGTGTATTTATTTTTTTAATTATTAATATTTAAGTCTGCAAATGTATAAAATAAAATTGGAATGGACTGTTAAAAATAAATAAAATAATTTTTTAGTTTTATTCAACTATTTTTAACAACTTTGCAGGGTGATAATGTAGAAAAAACAGCAAGCTATTTTCGAGGAATTCTGAATGGTTATTTTAATATTTAAAACATTGTATCGTAAACAAAACAAATCAAATATCTCAATAAAAAAACAATTTATTTTTGTAGGAATTTTTATTGCAATAGTTGCAATAATTACTTCGTGTGCTAATATCGGCATGCCTACAGGTGGTCCTAAAGATGTGACTCCACCTAAAGTGTTAAAAAGTATTCCTAAAAACTATTCAACACAGTTTAAAGGGAAAGAAATTGAGATTACTTTTGATGAGTTTATTAAGTTTAAAGACCTTAATTCGCAATTACTCATTTCTCCACCTCTTAAAAATACTCCTGATATTAAAATAAAAGGTAAGAATATAGTTGTGAAAATTAACGATACCTTAAGAGAGAATACAACTTACACCATGTTTTTTGGAGATGCAATTGTTGATCTTAATGAAGAAAACATATTGCCTTCTTACGAGTTTGTGTTCTCAACCGGCAACGTACTTGATTCATTAACAATGACAGGTAAAGTGCTGAATGCATTTACTCAGAAACCCGAAAAAGATATTTATGTAATGCTTTATGATAAGTATGATGATTCAGTTCCGATAAAAGAAAAACCATATTATTTGGCAAAAACAAAAGAAGATGGAGAGTTTGTAATGAATAACTTGCGAGATATGTCATACAAAGTTTTTGCTTTGAAAGATGCCAATAATAATCTAAAGTTTGATCAACCAAACGAGAAGATTGCTTTTATTGATTCGCTGGTAACACCTAGGATGAAACCCATTTTATTGAAAAAAGATTCGCTACATAAAGATACCCTCAAGCTTGATTCTCTTAACAAAGCGATTGTTCATGATAAAAATCTTTATATAAAAGATCTCAATTTATTTGAAGAAGTTGACTCAACGCAGCGTGTTACGAAAGCGGATTATTTACATAAAGGAGAACTCATTTTTACATTCCGTTTCCCTGTAAAGGATTTGGAAATTATTCCACAATTTGAGACTAAAAAAGAATGGAAGTTAGAGGAAATGAATGCTACTAAAGACACGTTGTATTATTGGTTACTCGATCCAATGGATTCGTGTAAATTTATAATTAAAGATAATAATAAAACCTTGGATACTGTTAATTTAAAGCATAGACAGAGAGTTACTGTTAAGAAAAAGAGCACTGTTGCGCCCAGCATTATTCTTTCGACAAATATTAATGGAATGTTCGATTTCTATAATTATATTGTGATAACAGCTCCTAATCCAATTGAAACAATTAATCCTAAGAATATATTATTGATTGAGGATAAAGACACTTTACACCCAAAGATTTCTTTTACTGATAGTCTTCACAGAAGGATAATGCTTAATCATAAACTAAAACAGGGCATAAATTATAAATTATATGTCCCCGATTCGATAGTTAAAGATATTTTTGGGATGTATAATGATAGTCTTGGGATACCTTTCAGGACGAATAATATTGAAGATGTCGGTAATTTTATTGTTAACATTTCTATTGATTCATCTTCTGCTCCGTGCATTTTGCAATTGCTTTCGGATAAGGAAGATATTATCGAGCAGCATATAATCACAATAGGAACCACAATTAAATATCAATATCTAAAACCCGGGAGTTATTTATTAAAGGCTATTTATGATCAAAATAATAATGGCAAATGGGATACCGGTAAATATTTAATACATTTACAACCTGAGAAGATTATTTATTTCCCTGACAAGATTACAATTCGCGCTAACTGGGATGTGGAAGAAAAGTGGAAATTATAAGTAAAATTGCGCACTAATAATTTAATTAATAAAACAAACATGAAAAAAACAATCTTACTAATCATTATCATAATATGTATTATGGGATTAAATAAAACTACAAAAGCTCAAACAACGCCAACTCTAATTCCTATTCCTTCGGCTATAAAAATGGGAACAGGTAATTTTGTGTTTGACGCGAATACTGAAATTGATTACGATATTAAAGATATAGATTTGAGGAAGGCAATTGAACCTTTTATAGTCAATTTCAGAAAGGTTACGGCATTGCCTTTGGCTGATAACAAAATGAATCCTAAAGCAAAGACTTCTATTAGTGTTGTAATTGATAAAAAAGCAGAGCAACAATTAGATGAAGAAGGTTATTATTTAGATGTTAAAAAGAATAATATTACTATTAAAGCATCAAATTATGCAGGTATCTTTTATGGGTTTCAAACATTAAGACAACTACTTCCTAAAGAAATAGAATCCAAAGCTAAAGTTACAACTAAAGTTAAATGGGAAGTTCCTTGTTTGAATATTACTGACAAACCACGCTTTCAATGGAGAGGTATGTTACTTGATTGTGGAAGACATTTCATGGATAAAGACTTTGTGAAACGCTATATTGATCTGCTTTCTTATTATAAGATGAATCGTTTGCATTGGCATTTAACAGAAGATCAGGGCTGGAGAATAGAGATAAAGAAATACCCTAAACTTACTGAAGTTGGAGCATGGAGAACAGAAGCAGATGGTAAAAGATATGGTGGTTTTTATACTCAGGCTGATATTAAAGAAGTAGTAGCTTATGCTGCTGCACATTTTGTTACAGTTATTCCGGAGATTGAAATGCCCGGCCATTCAGTAGGTGCAATTGCTTCTTATCCTTTCCTCTCGTGCACAGGTTTACCTATTGAAGTGGAGCATAACTGGGGAGTATTTAAAGATATTTATTGTGCCGGTAATGACAGTACTTTTACTTTTATTCAAGATGTACTTGACGAAGTTATCTCCTTATTCCCTGCTAAGTATATTCATATTGGGGGTGATGAAGCACCAAAATACAGATGGGAACATTGTGAAAAATGTCAGGCAAGAATTAAGAAGGAAGGTTTGAAGGATGAAGCTGAATTACAAAGTTATTTTATCAAAAGAATTGAAGCTTATTTAAAAACCAAGAATAGAAGTATTATTGGTTGGGACGAAATACTGGAAGGCGGTTTGGCTCCGGCTGCTACTGTTCAGTCATGGCGAGGAGTTCAGGGTGGAATACACGCTGCAACTACAGGTCATGATGCAATAATGTCTCCAACAAGCCATGCTTATTTTGATTATGATGTTAAAGCTTTGGATCTTCAAAAGGTTTATTCGTTTGAACCTATTCCACAAGGATTAACAGAGGAACAAAGCAAACATATTTTAGGTGGTGAGTGTAATATGTGGACTGAAAGAGGCCCTCAGGAGTTGGTTGATAATCGTATGTTCCCACGTATGCTCGCCATGACAGAAGCTCTTTGGTCTTTACCTCAAAACAAAAATTATGATGCCTTTTATAATAGAGTTCAAAAACATTATAGTGTGTTGGATAAGATGGGTGTTACTTATGGTTACGAAGCTCAGCCTATAGTTTTTAAAAGTACTTTTGATAAAGCAAGCAATACTTTTGCTCTAACTTTTATTCCCGGTCAGCCTAACTTAAAGTTTTATTACACAACAGATGGTACTAATCCAACTGAGAAATCAAGTAATTATACTAAGCCAATTGTTTTTAGTAAGTCGGGGAGTATGAAAGCAGCAGCTTTCTTAAATGAAAAACAAATAGGCGATGTATTTGAACGTAATTTTATAGTAAGTAAAGCTTTGGGTAAAAAAGTTACTTCAATTAATCCTTATAATAAAGAATATGAAGCTAACGGAGAACTTACGCTTACTGATGGTATTAAAGGCACGTTAGATCATAATGATAAGATATGGCAAGGTTATCACAAAATAGATGTTGAAGCTATCATTGATCTCGAAAAGGCTACACCTATTAATAAGATAACAGTTGGGTTCTTACAGAATGTTCCAGCCTGGATATTTATGCCTGAATTCATTGAATTTTATGTTTCAGATGACAATATTACCTTTAAACTTGTAGAGACCGTTAAAAACAATGTTTCTCAAAATGATAATAACAGCATTATAAAAGATTATATTTGCACTCCGAAAGAGAGTATAAAAGCTAGATATATTAAAGTACATGCTAAGAATATTGCTAAGTGTCCTTCATGGCATCCGGGTGCAGGTGGAGATACATGGTTGTTCATTGACGAGATATCTGTTGAGTAGCATAAACTCCTGACAGGTTTTTTTATCCTGTCAGGTATAAATATAAAAAGGTTGTTCTACCTGTCAGGATGAAAAACCTGACAGGATATGATTCCAAACTTTAGGCATTATCAATTTAATAACAAATAAATAAATAATTTATGAGTACAAATTCAAATAACACAATGAAAGCAATGCCGATATTTCTGGCATTCTTATGTATGGGTTTCGGAGATTCAGTTGGACCATTAGTAGGTCTATCAAAAGAAACATTCCATTTAACCACTTTTAGAGCTCAATTAATTCCTACAATGGGTTTTATTATGTTCGGCTTATTATCAGTTATTATGGGTCTTTTTCAGGACAGAAAGGGCAAAAAGTTTCTACTAGTTCTTGGTTTAATTTTAGCCTTCATTGGTATGGTAATACCTATCATTGATGGAATGTATGGTCCAAAAATAACTGTTGATCCAACATCAGATGAAAAATTTTACATTATTTTATTCGCAATGTTAATTTTGGGTGCAGGTGCAACTACTTTACAAGTCTCTGGTAATCCTATAATGAGAGATGTTTCTCCTGAAGGTAAATTCTCAAGTAATTTATCTTTTGCTCAAACTGTAAAAGCAGTTGGTTCTTCATTTGGTTTTTTGATTCCTTCTTTTTTAATAATTCCATTAGGAAAGCTATTTGGTCTAACTCTTGACTGGACAATACTTTTTCCAATTTATGGATTATTTATTCTATTGACTCTACTTTGGGTTTATTCAACCAAAATAGAAGAGAAGAAAGATCCTAACTCAAACCCTGCTTCTTTAGTTTCGTGTTTATCATTATTAAAGAATCCTTATATCTTAATGATGGTATTAGCAATATTCCTTTATGTAGGTGCCGAAGTATCCATGAGCTCAGGTGTGCCTTTATTAGTTCACGAAAAGTATGGTATTGATTTAAAAGAATTAGGATTAGTACTTTCATGGGGCTTATTCTTCTTCCCAATATTTATAGGTCGTTTAATAGGTGGTTTCATCCTACGTTACTTACAACCTAAAATATTTTTAGTAGCAACAGTTTTAATGTCTTTGGTCGGAATTGTTATGATGTTCTTAGGCAGTCAGTCAATGGCTTTTGCAGGAATTGTTTTGGTAGGATTAGGCTTTGCCAATATATTCCCATTAGTATTCTCAATTACTATTGATAAGATGCCCGAACGCTCCAACGAAATATCTGGTTTAATGGTAACTGCTATTGTAGGAGGTGCATTTATACCACCAATCTTTGGCTTTGTTGCAGATCATACAAATATCTTAGTAGGTTTTCTTGTGCCGGCAGTATGTTTGATATACATTTTATTTACAGCATTAAGCAACAGAAAGACTGCTTAAATCAATTACGCCTGCCTGCCGATAGGCAGGAATTACGAGAAGAGTCGTTATCAATAATATGATAACGACTCTTTTTCTTTTATACAATCTTATCTCAGGGCATAAACTTTATTATTTTATTTTATTTTGATAAGATAATAAGGTATGGGTTGTGGGATGTTTGGAATGCTACTAAGCTTTAAGACATGGTGAAATAAGGTTTTATAATAATCATGTAAAATTACAACACTAAAATTATTAATATCGTTGCTCAAATTCAAGGTTTAAGCAAAAATTCGGTGGGTGTCTCTTACAATTTTGTACATAAGACCCATGGAGC
>JBAXLO010000135.1:0-12943 GCA_037134755.1 Bacteroidota bacterium
GCCTTTTTTTTAAAGAAAGGAACCAAACGGTATAGGAGTATGCCTTTTTTTTAAAGAAAGGTATCAAACAGTATAGGAGTAAGCCTTTTTTTTAAAGAAAGGCAACAAACATTATAATTTATCTTCCTGTCTTATAAATAACAACTTCTCCTTATCCACTGTAATTGTGCGCTTTTATGAAGATTACACCTGCCTTTTATTAAGGTTAATTAAAAATAAATGAAAAATAATTATTTTATTTTGCCATTATATTTTTTTATTCCAATAATTAGAACTAACATTGCAGCCTCGTAAGGTTTAATCTTACGATTTATATTTACAGTATGAAAACTTATATTTGCTTCGCTTCTTATCGTTTTATTGCCCTCTTTAGGCACGTAGTTCATCGAGACTAATATCTTTTAGCCACATTTATTATCATTAATTTAAAATTCCGGTATTTACGGAACAAACTTATATTATATTTTATTTTAATTAAAAAAAATCATATTATGACTGAAGCAGAAGAAAAAAGAGAATTCGAACACCTTATAGCTGTTGTATTAAAAGGTAAGGGAAATGGAATTATAAGAAGTAATGATTTCATTCCGGATATATACACCAGGCTTTGCCACGACCCAATTGATGCAGCAATATTGCCATTTACAGTCAAGTTGGCTCCACATGTGCAATTGCTCAAAGCCGGTATGGCAAACAGAGACACAGACTTAGGAATTATAACTCAATTTGTAAGCAAATTCGAGAAAAAAGAAAAAGAATTACCTAAATTATTAGATAGGCTTCAAGCCATGACAACCTTAGCATTCCCCGACGATGAGGATGTTTTGAAATTCTTTTTTCTTACTGATAGAGAAAAGTTAAGCGGAGGAAGCGAAGGCGAAAGAATTGTGAAATACAATGGATGGCTATTACGTATGGGCACTAAAACACCTACTTCATCAGCTATTTTAGCAGAAGCCACAACATGGGTTAATGCCTTAGAACTATTATCGACAACAAAATTAGATGATAAAGGTGATGTAAGATTCGACCGCACAGGTATCGATACCATCTTAACAAATGCCTACAATGCAGTATTTTCGATAATAGGTGGCTTAATGGAATTATATCCAGGTAATTTAACTAAAATATTAATTTATTTTAATACTAACCTTTTAAAACCAAATGAAACCAATCCTGCACGTGTGCTAAAAGATAATTATCAAATACAAGGAGCAGATGAACTAATTATGAATCTACCTCAGGTACAATCAACTCCTAAAAAGTATATAGTTTTTGATAATAATACTGATAAAGATATTACCGCTTTCAAATCAGTAAATTTAGCAACAGAAGTCCCTGACTATGGAATATTAATACCTAAAAATACAAGAGTAGTAAAAAAAGGCTCCGGTTTAGGTCCTGATGATGCCTTGTATTTTATGATAGCCTTTGAGAGTTTACCTGTAAAAGGCATCTTAAAAATAGCTGTAAGATCTACAAACATTAAACCAAAAAAAGAAAAAAAGAAAGAGGTTTAAACTGATAATAAGAATAAGAGCTTTCGTTATTATCCTTACTGGAGCTCTTATTTTTCAAAACAGAATTATTATTTAATTAAATGATAAACAATTTTGGCAGTAACGAAAAAATGAGTATCTTTGCAGTCTGAAAATTCTAAGAGCGGATGTGGCGTAATTGGTAGCCGCGCCAGACTTAGGATCTGGTGTCGAGAGACGTGGGGGTTCGAGTCCCTTCATCCGCACACAAAGTTCACATAAAACTGAACAACAATCAAAAAGAGGGTGATTATTAATTTAATCACCCTCTTTTTTGTTTTTAACAACCTATCACTTCATTAATACTATAATGTAATAGATGTGTCTACTCTGATAAGCTCTTGTTGTCATTATTAGCGAAGCGAAGCAATCTTAATTGTCATTGTTCAGTAGATTGCTTCGTCGTACCTCCTACTAATGAAGGCATTTTCATTTCACATTGTTGGATAAAATTATTTGACTATTTGTCTTATCTAAATAAAAAAAAGAAGCTACCCTTTTTGAGGATAGCTTCTTTTTAAAATATAAATCTTAAAAAACTTATTATTTAACAACAATCATTTTCTTTGTTGCTACGTTTTTGTCAGTTCTTAAAGTATAGAAGTAAGTTCCACTTGCGAAACCACTTAAATTAACATCAATACTATAGAATCCGGCAGTTTTATGACCTTCGTTGAAAGACTTAACTTTTTGTCCCATGAAATCATATATTTCAACAACTACATTATCCATAGTCTTTAATTCATAAGAAATTCTTGTTGATTTAGCAGCAGGATTTGGCATGTTTTGATATAGACTAGCATTTAATGCTTTTTCATTAATACCACCAACGTTAGTTGGAGAAGTATTCAATCTAATCATTGCAGGAGCAGTTCCTCTTGGGTAATAATACCAAGTATTGTCAGTGTCATATACATATTGACTGTAGTCAGGTTGAATGTTTTTACTACTTCCAACAGCTAACCATACAGTATCAGTACCACCAAAACCTTGAACTGTTACAAAATAAGCAGAGTCTTTTTGTAATAATGTATTAGAATAATCAGTAAATAATAATTCAATAGCAGGAGGAGTAGCACCAACAGTAGTTGCTTCTTCGTTAGCTAAAATAAAATGATAATCTGATTCAGCTATTACAGTTTTAGTTTGTCCAAAACCTCTGTATAAAATAGCTTTAACAGGAGCATTTACTGTAGTTCCACTACCAATAACAAAACTAATTGATTTTGCATAAATAGGATCAGCAGTAGTAATTTCAACTAAATTTGCCATCTGGAATGAATTAACACTTGCACCTGTAATTCCATTATATCTGCGATAACCATTGTAATAATCATTATCTCTTGAATATAAACCGTGAAGATGATCGTTAACATTAACAGTTAAAGTATCTTTATAATACGTTGGAGCAATAGAATCGCTTTGTAAATATAAAGTGTAATTATGATTACCAATAACTGAACCAACAGTATCTACGTTGTCAACTTCTAAAGTATCAAGTTCAGCAACTGGCATAGTAGCAAGAGTTGTTAATGAATTTCCGATCATTCCATTAGAAATATCTTTAATTTTCAAACTAACATTTGTTTGAGCTAAACCACCATTATTAGTAAATGATGCAGTCATACAAATAGGATAAAGTTGTCCTGAAGGAATTTGAGTGTAACCACTCCATAAAGGGGTAGCTAAAGCTGCAAAACCAGGGTTAGGCAATTCAGTAAACTCAATAAAGTTGTTTGGTGCATCTTCTAAAGATACATCATCAACCATCCAACCGTAGCCACCACTATATTGTGCGCCACTAGCTGTAGTTGCAGGAGCAATAAATCTAAATCTAATCCAAACGTTAGCTTTGTTACCTGCAATTTGGGTAATGTTAAATTGTTTAAATCCATAAGCATAAGTATTAGCATGTCCATAAGTAATTGTTGGATTAGCTAACATCTTTGTCCATGCAATACTATCAGTACTAATTTCAATCATAGTAGTATCATCGTTAAATGATTTGTATAACTGATAGAATTTTAACATAACTGCATTATGACCTAATGTACTAATTGAATTAGATGTTAATGTAGAATTTTCGTAACCATAAGTTGCATTTACTAAATTAGTAATAGCATCAAAATACCATACACCTTGGTTAGCAGTAGGTGATTGCATGTACGAACCACTATGAACATATTGTTTAAAATATGTAGCTGCCTGAGATGTATCAGATAACCATGTCCAATGAGTAGCTAATGTAGCTGCTGGATCATTTGCATAAGTCCAACCTGCAGCTGTACTCATAGTTGAAGACCAAATAGTCGCTCTTGTTTGATTAACATTTTTTGCAAAATACGTACCCATATCTTGGCTTGTATTTTGATTAATGCCTGTAAACTTTAAGGGTTTCTGTGATGTACGTTGCCCAAAAGTTAAAGTACTGCTAATTGCTAGCAGAATAATAATTGATAGAATTCTTTTCATTGTATTTCTCATTTTAATTAAACATAAATTTTTTACAAAATTAATATAAATTTATTATAAATAGCATTTATTTTTAAAGTTTTTTTTACCAACTTCCTCCGGCACCTCCGCCACCGAAGTCGCCTCCTCCAAAACCGCCAAAATCACCATCTCCTCCAGAGTTTCCTCCTCCTGAAGAAAAATCATCCCAACCTCCTCTACCACCGCCTCCGAACATACTCGAAAAGAAGAATAATGACATCCAAAAAGGGATACCACTATTTGTTCCACTTCCAACTGTCATTGGTCGGTTATTACTTTTTTTAGCTATTAATAACACGATCCCAATAACTAGAAAAGGTATTAAATAAACAAACGGACTTTTGTTTTGTTGCTTTTTCCTTACATAAGCCTGTTCTGAATATTCTTTTGAAGCTAATGACATTAATACAGATGTACCTTTGTCAACTCCTGCATAAATTGAATTGTTCCTAAAAGATGGCAACATTTCTTCTTCTATTATCTTTCGTGTGGAAGCATCAGTAATAACTGATTCTAATCCATAACCAACAGCAATGTAGATATCTCTTTTCCCTTTTCCACCGGTTGGTTTTATCAGAACAAGAATACCGTTGTTAGTTCCTTTCTGTCCTATTCCCCATTGTTGTGCAAGTCTTACAGCATAATCAGCTTTATCTAATCCTTGCAAATCATCAACTACTACAACACAAATTCTGGTTGTAGTGGATCTCACATAACTATCAAGTTTCTGTTCTAATGCTGCTTTTTCCTGTTGATTAAATATACCTACAAAATCATTTACTAATTTCGGAGGATTAGGTTGTTTAGGAAAGTCTTGTGAATATAAAAAGCTTCCCGAGAATAAGATTATTATTAAGACTATGAATCTTTTTAGGATATTTAAATTATATGTATAAGTTTTCATGCTTTCTGATATTAATTATTGTTAAATGAAATATCATCAGAAAGTTCATTAACATCATCCTTTGTATGTGGAAAGTATTTCTTCAAATGACTGCCTGATTCAGATATACCTCTTATTAAGCCTTCAGTAAATTTATCTTGTCTAAACATAGAGATCATTTCATCTTTTATTGCATCCCAAAAATTCTCAGGAACTACCTTATTAATTCCCATATCACCTATAATTGCGAACTTCCTATTCTTTACAGCCAGATAAATTAGCACACCATTTCTATGTGAAGTCTTTGCCATTCCAAGTTTATCAAATAAATATGCTGCCCGATCTAGAACTTCACCATTACAATTATTCTCAATATGTACTCTTATCTCACCGGAAGTATCTAACTCTGCCATTTCAACGGCAGATTTTATATCATCCTTTTGTTCTTTAGTGAAGAAATCAGAAATATTCTTTTTCATCATTGTGTTTTTAAATTATGGGCATGAAAGCCTCCACTTCATGCCCATATATTTTAATATAGATTTAAAACTTTACTTCCGGAGCTTTTTCTGCACCAGCCTGAGCTTCAAAATATGCTTTCTTCTGGAAGCCGAACATTCTTGCAAAGATTACTCTTGGGAATGTACGGATATTTGCGTTATATCCCTGTGCTGATTCGTTAAACTTCCTTCTTTCTACAGCAATTCTGTTTTCAGTTCCTTCCAATTGTGATTGAAGTTCCATGAAGTTTTGGGTTGCTTTTAGTTCAGGATATTTTTCTACCACTACCATTAATCTTGATAATGATGAACTCAATCCATTTTGTGCACCTTCGAACTTCTTTATAGCTTCAGGACTTAAGTTTGAAGGATCAATCTTTACAGCAGTTGCATTTGCCCTTGCTTGTATTACATCTGTCAATGTAGATTTTTCAAAATTAGCTACACCTTTTACCGTGTTAACTAGGTTTGGTATAAGATCCGAACGACGTTGGTAAACGTTCTCAACATTTGCCCATTGCCCATTTACTCCTTCTTCAAGTTTTACTAATCCATTATACATTCCTACTGACGACATGATCAGTATGAAGAAGAATACTACTGCTACGATGGCTATAATCCAGCCTTTACTTAATTTCATTTTATTGTTTTTAGTTATTAATATAAATTATACTACAAAAGTAATATAATAATTTTGATTTATTTAATAATATCGACACTTCTTTTAATAAAATCGGTCAATGCCTCCCCTTTTAGGAGATTTTGTGATAATAAAGCAAGATCTGTAAGCTGTTTTACCAAGTTATTCTGACGACTTTCGTCTGCTTCATTCAATATCTCACCTATTAATTTATGATTAGTATTAACTACCAGATTATAATTATCAGGAAGACTTCCCATATACGACATTCCACCTCCCATTGCCGACATTTCTTTCATACGACGCATAAATTCATTCTGAGTTATCATCACAGGCTGATCTGTTTCGCTTAAGTTCTCAAAAACGATTGTGAATTTTTGTTTTTCAACATTCTTTTCGAACACTGGTTTCAGTGTTTCCTTTTCAGTATCGCTTAGTTTTGAAGGTAAATCATCATCTTTCTTTACTAATTTGTCAACAGTTTCAGCATCTACTCTTATAAACGATGTGTTCTCCAGTTTACGCTCCATCAAATTTATAAAATGACTATCCAAAACACCATCAAAAACTATAATGTCATAGCCTTTATCCTTTGCCTGTTGTATATAGCTATGCTGTTCCTCTACATTATTAGTATAAATATAAACAGTTTTCTTGTCTTTATCGGTTTGGAGGTCTTTTACATGGTTTTTATATTCATCAAATGTAAAATATTTACCATCTGTATTCTTTAGCAGACAGAACTTATCAGCTCTCTCTTCAAATTTAGGTTCTGATATCATTCCGTATTCAATAAACACTTTGATATCATCCCATTTCGTTTCAAATTCCTCTCGTTTGTTCTTGAAAAGCTCTTCTAACTTATCAGCTACTTTTTTTGTAATGTGGTTAGAAATCTTTTTAACGTTAGAATCGCTTTGTAAATAGCTTCTGGAAACATTTAACGGAATATCCGGCGAATCCAACACTCCATGAAGCAGTGTTAAAAAGTCAGGGACTATGCCTTCAACTGAATCGGTAACAAAAACCTGATTGCAATACAGTTGAATCTTGTCTTTCTGGACTTCAAAATTCTTTTTTACCTTTGGAAAATAAAGTATTCCCGTAAGGTTAAACGGATAATCCACATTTAAATGAATGTTAAACAATGGATCATCGTAAGTAAAAGGATATAGGTCGTGGTAAAACTTATTATAATCCTCGTCTGTCAACTCTGTAGGCTTTACAGTCCACAAAGGCTTTGTGTCGTTGATGATACGAGGCACTTCTGTTTCCTTTTCCTTATCATTACCATCTTTATCCTTCTCACCTTCTATCTTTTCATACTTCTTTTCGGTTCCAAAAACGATAGAAACAGGCAAAAACTTACAATATTTCTTTAATAAACCCAGTATTTTTTGTTCTTCCAGAAAGTCTTCCGAATCTTCAGCAATATGAAGCACTACGTCAGTACCTCTTTCGGTTTTCTTGTGTTCTTTAATTGTATATTCAGGGCTACCGTCGCAGGTCCACTTAACGGCTGATGTACCTTCACCATCCATATATGTTTTGGTAATCAGGTCAACTTCTTTAGCCACCATAAATGAGGAGTAAAAACCTAGTCCGAAATGACCAATAAGCGCATTAGCATCAGCTTCACTCTTATCTTTATACATTTCAACAAACTCTTCGGCTCCTGAAAAGGCAATCTGATTGATATACTTATCCACTTCCTCGGCTGTCATCCCTACGCCACGATCGCTAACGGTTATGGTTTTCTTTTTCTTGTCCACCTTCACTTCTATAGTCAAGTCGCCGAGCTCTCCACTGAACTTACCCATTGATGATAAGGTTTTGAGCTTTTGTGTAGCATCTACAGCATTAGAAACTAACTCTCTTAAAAAGATTTCGTGATCTGAGTACAAAAATTTCTTTATAATCGGAAAGATATTCTCCGTTTGTACATTTATTTTTCCTTTTTCCATATTACTATTTTTTTAATTTCTTTACTATTTATACTTCCACTCATCAAAGTTAGTGCCATTGTAAGAACCCTGACATTTTGTCAGGGTATTTTGACAAAGCCTGACATTATAACAATTTTTACAGCTTTTGATTTGTCTTTTCTCAAAATTAAAATGTTTTAGTAGGATTTTAAAATCTTAAAGTTTGAAAAGGCTTGTATACAGTCTAACCTTTAAATAATACAGTCTAACCTTTAAATAATACAGTCTAACCTTTAAATAATACCGATTAATTTTAAAATGATACATGAAAAACTGTAAATAATACACATTTAACTGTAAATAATACTCAATAATATGTAAATGATACAGGCTAGGGGAAAGTTATACACTCTAATTTGTAAATAATACAGTCTAGGGGAGAGTTATACACTATTATATGTAAATGATACAGGCTATAATCAGAACTTTACAGAATTATGTATAATTCCTCCAGGTCTTGAAAACTTGTAGAGCATGAAAACTTGTATTGTGGTGTTAATGCTTTATAATTATATATAAGACATTGATTAAATTGCATTTTAAAAATAAAATAATGAGTCCACTGCTATAAGTCATTTCTGATTAAAGACGTCGTCATTGCGAGCCACCATACTTTTCAGCACACCAAGTGATATGACAAATCTTAGAGAGCATCCTGACAGGTTTTTCCTCCTGTCAGGTGTAATAGCCTTTTTATATTTATACCTGACAGAATGGGGAACCTGTCAGGATATTAATAATCAAATTACTTATCAAACGTCGTCATTGCGAACGAAGTGAAGCAATCTAATTCTACACATAAACAATAGATTGCTTCGTCGTCCCTCCTACTAATGACAGAATATCGCAAAGTATATATAATGTGCTATTTGCGTTTTCTAATATATCCGCTAAGCGGTTTGGAACCGCTAAGCGGGATAGCTACCACTTAGCGGTTCTAAACCGCTTAGTGGTTATATTCTGTCATACTACTTGGTGGGCTGTAAGTCTTGGGGCTCACAATGACAACATATTGTATTCAGAACAATATGTATCACTTAAGTGTTTGCATTTATCCGCTAAGCGGTTTAGAACCGCTAAGCGGAATGGCTACCACTTAGCGGTTCCAAACCGCTTAATGGTTGAGATTTATCATAATACTTGGTGTGCTGAATTTATTGGGGCTCGCAATGACGTCATTGTTCTTGTCGGAGTGGACTCAATAATAATAAATTAATATTTAAATAAGTCTGCTATATTTTAAGCATATATCTTAGTTCAATATTAAATAGTACCTAAATGCACCTTGAATTATTATTTATTTTTTGTATTTTTGCATTTCAATTAAAATCAAATTAAAAAACTATGAAAACAATCACCAAAATTATTTTAGCTGTAAGTGTTATTGCAATCGTTTTTCTGAGCAATTGCAAGAAGGATACTCCTTCCTCTAGTTCAAATAATAATCCAATTGTTGGCAAATGGGGAATTATTAATTATAAGCAATTGAGTTATAACAATGGTGTTTTAACAGATTCAACCGGTCAATCTTTTTTGGCAACAGATACCGAATATGTTGAAGTAACTTTTAATGCAAATAATACTTTTATTGATAATAGCCCTAACTCTAGTACTTTTGCACATGATACGGGTACTTATATAATTGTTAATAATAATTTTACTTTAACTCAGGGACTAAATATTACAAAAGGTATCTATTCTATAAGTGGGAACAATTTAACGATGTCGTTTACCGATACCACGTCAACTTATAAATGGATAACTACTGAAAATTTGGTTAGAAAGTGATGGACATAGGTTCGCACTTATTGTTAAATAACAGATGATTATCTGCACTAAAAGCAATGATTTATTTTGATACTATCTGAAGAAATGTATTTTGGGACATTTTACTTTAATCCTACCTAATTTTACATTGGTCCGGATTTTATCGGAAATAAGGTATTAAAAATAATTATGTTTTTTTAGGAATATATTTACCCAATAGCTTGTGTAAGCCATATTTTAGGCATAAAATAAAAGTAATAATATCTTTTGTCAGATCCTTTTTTATTAAATATAGCTTCTCCTTTTGGTACACCTTCGCATTCGTCGCAGCCGGGTAATTGATATAGTGCCTTTATTTTATATCTAGACAATATTAAAAAGTTTTTCTTAAAATTTATGCTTGGTAATATATATCCAACTTCTTCCCAATTTTTCTTCTGAATAGAATCAGTTAATATTAACCATTCCCAATTGTAATTTAACCATCCGCTAGATAAATCTTTATGAATATGAACTTGTTCTTTTACAAAAACAATTTTAATTTCTGATCTATTATGTACCTTATAAATGTATAAGTAAAAATTAGAGGATAGTATAATAACTATGATAATTAATAATGCTATAAATAGTTTTTTCATCATAATTGACTAAAATCACAATTCATAAAATGGAAATTAAAATATTTATCTAATTAATATATTTCTTTATCAGGAATCTTTAAATCAGTAAGTTTAAGCAGATATAAACAACAATCCATTTTACCTTCCCATTCGGAAATAACGTAGTATCTATCTGGAGTAGCACCTTCTAATATCCAAAATGAACCATCTGTACCAACTAAACCAGTACCTATTCCACAATTCCAGAAATCTAATCTGCTAAGTTTATTATGAAAAACATCCCAATCAAGTTTACTAATCACTTTAGATTTATCTGTTATTAAATTCCCCGGTTCATAACCTCCTGCTCCATCACATTCTTTCCAATAAAGTTTATTAACACCGTTTTCTTTCTCTATTCTTATAGCAATTGGATGATGAAAAGTACGTAACCATGTGAAACGATATACTTCCTTATTCATCTTTTTATTAAATAACAAAGGCTCTTTTAAAGCAAATAATTGTTCGGAATACCAATTTACTAAAAATGTATCGAGATTGTTTGGTACTATTTTCCCATATAAATCAATAATAGGAAAAAGTTTTAATGGAAAATAATATTGACTTTTTTTTAAAGGGATATTATTACTATCAACCTTTATTTTATTATTATAATAAAGACTTGCATTACACTCTTTACTTACTTTTTCGTTAGTTATATTTTCATTTTTAACACTATCTTTTTTTAAATTAGAAATCTTTTTTTCTGCAATTGGATTATTTATGTTTTTATGATAACGATTCATCAATAAAAAAAGAAACAAAAGGATTGGAATTATATATTTCCAAATGATACTTATTTTAAAATGGATGTTGTTTTTTTTCATAAAACAATTTTTTTCATGGTGGCTTTTAATTTATTTAAGAACATTTTTACAAAAGTAATAAATATTAGGATAGTATTATTTAACTCAATAAAATTATTTTCTTTAAAGAGATTTATATGGGACTAATGTGACAGTTGGGACTTTTGTAAATTTGGGTTTAATAGTATTGTTATAAGTGTTTTGGTTTGAATTCTTATCTTATGTATTTATTATTTAAAAATTTCAATTTTATTTAATAAAAACATAAAACTAAAAAAAAAGATACTAAACACACCAAATAAGATTGATATGCTTAGTACCTTTATATGCTTAGGTTGTTTGAAATTTGAAAACCGGGGCTTATAGCTTTCTGCGATTATCGATAAATGGGATAGCTTTTATTTCTTTATACTCTTTAGAAGTAGCACCATAGCTAGCCAAAACTTCTGCTTTTATTTTCTGAACCATATTTAAACCTGAATCTTTAGCATCATAAAAAAGGTCGTCACGTTCAACATCTACAGCAACTATATCATTATGTGCGGCATCGGTAGAAATACTTACAGTTTCGAGATCTTTAACCCATAATTTTAAGGCTGGTAATTTGAGATCGTCAACATTGGTATCGTACTCAGTGGAAGCTTCTAAAAGTGTAATAAGTATTAAAAGCGCACTAACCAGATTGCTAAAGCTAACGTGCGAAACTGAATGGGTAGTAGTAGTAGCTGCTGCTGCTGCAATATTTTCGATAGGTGTTGAGGTAGTGTCGGTTGTAGGAGTATCGGTTTCGGGAGTGACGGTAGGTGTCACTATTTTTTTAAGAGCTAAAATACGTTCGCCTCTAATTCTTTTTACTTGATTATGAACTATTAATATGTCTTTAGCGCTAACATCACAACTTGCAAAAGCTCCGCCTATACGTGTGGCTTTTGAGTCTACGTCCTCGAACTTCACTTGACGCCCGGCGACCTGAAAGGTGTAAACACCGATCTTTTGTGTTTTGCTTGCAAGAATTGCTTTTAAAGCAGTATTTTTTGCATCAATATTTACTATGGTAATGATGCTGTTGACAGGATCGTACTTAAGCAAAACTTTTACTTTGCCTTTGATGGTGCCAAAATTGGTTGAGTTGGCTAAATAGCCTCTTTCTGAATAAATCATTTCATTTACGTTTTTAAACTGTTTATAAAAATTAATTTTTTAAACGAATTAAAAATCCGATAAACGGCAACTATCACCAAAGGGCTGGTAATTGGGGTCTAAGAGAATCCCTAATGGGTCTTTAGATTGTTATTTCATTATTTCAATAGTTTATATCTTCAAAAAGTATCGTTTTTACTAATCGTTTGCAAAGTAACAGAGAATTTAAATAGCATCCTAATTAAATCGTAATTATTTTTTTTAGTGACCCCAACTTTTTTATTAACCTCACCCCCATAGACCTCACCCCCAGCCCCTCTCCTAATAGGAGCTACCGTGTACCCACATCTTTTTAATAAAAAGAAAATCATGATTAGTTATAATATTGTTCATTCTCTTTTACTTGATTTACTTTTCCCATGATGGAAAAGTAACAAAAGATCAAGACTGCAGCTCATTTACTTCAAAACTACAATTAAAAAAACAAACGCAACCCGAGCCATCCCGAAACATACTTTAGTACATTTATTTA
>JBAXLO010000136.1:0-12723 GCA_037134755.1 Bacteroidota bacterium
TTTCTTCATTGTCAGAATAGATTTCTTCATTGTCAGAATAGATTTCTTCATTGTCAGAATAGATTTCTTCATTGTCGAAATAGATTTCTTCACTGTCGAAATAGATTTCTTTATTGTCGTAATAGATTTCCTGACTGTCGAAATGGATGTCTTTACTGTCGAAATAGATTATTTCCTTGTCAGAATAATTTTTTTGAAGCTTTTAATGAAAATCTTCCTATTTTTTTCTTATCTTAATATAATATGTAATAATCATATTAAGATAAAAACAAATACTATCAATAATAAAATTGAATTAATAATTAAAAATTAACAATTAATAATTCAAATCAAAAAAATTATAAGTGTTTATATAAAAATTAAAACTCCCTAACTACAATTGTTAATTATTAATTTTTAATTGTTAATTTTCTGCTTTTCAATCGTAATTCGTAATTCGTAATTGAACAAAAAAAAGCCCTTGCCAAAAATGACAAGGGCCAAACAAAATTAATATAAAAAAAAACCTATTTTGCGTAACTTACGGCTCTAGTTTCCCTTATTACGGTTATTTTAACCTGTCCGGGATACGTCATTTCCGTTTGTATTTTGTGCGATAAATCATACGACAGTTGATTAGCTTCTGCATCCGATATTTTTTCGGCTGAAACCATTACCCTAAGTTCTCTACCGGCCTGAATAGCATAAGTTTTAAGTACACCGGGATAGGCGAGGGCCAACTCTTCCAAGTTCTTCAATCTACGAATATATGCCTCTACAACCTCACGTCTTGCGCCAGGTCTTGCACCACTTATCGCGTCGCACACCTGAACGATAGGGGATATCAGATTATCCATTTCCACCTCATCATGATGTGAACCGATTGCATTACAAACCTCCGGCCTTTCTTTAAACTTTTCAGCCAATTTCATACCTAAGATTGCATGTGGCAAATCAGGTTCGTTATCAGGCACTTTACCAATATCGTGTAATAGACCTGCTCTTTTGGCCAACTTAGTATTCAAACCAAGTTCCGCAGCCATAGTAGCGCATAAATTAGCTGTTTCGCGTGAATGCTGAAGCAAATTTTGCCCGTACGAAGATCTATATTTCATCCTACCAACCATACGAATAAGTTCGTGATGTAAGTTAAGGATTCCCAAATCAATAGTTGTTCTTTTACCAATTTCAACTATCTCCAACTCTATCTGTTTCTTGGTCTTGGCAACCACTTCCTCGATTCTTGCAGGATGAATACGACCATCCTGAACCAAACGGTGCAGCGACATACGCGCAACTTCCCTTCTTACAGGGTCGAAACCGGATAAAATGATAGCATCAGGCGAATCATCAACAATAATTTCAACTCCCGTAAGAGCTTCCAGTGCTCTAATATTTCTTCCTTCGCGTCCAATAATTCTTCCTTTAATTTCTTCATTCTCTAGATTAAATACCGAAACAGTATTTTCTACAGCATTCTCAACAGCAGTCCTTTGAATACTTTCGATTACAATCTTTTTAGCTTCGTTGTTAGCCGTTACTTTGGCTTCTTCCACAACCTCGCGAATCATATTCATAGCCGAATTTTTGGCTTCTTCTTTCAAAGCATCCATCAGTTCTTGCTTAGCATCTGCAGCAGATAACTTAGCAATTTGCTCAAGTTTTTCTACTTGTACTTTATGAGCTTTATCAAGTTCCTGTTGTTTTTTAGTGATAATCTCCAATTGACCATTAAGATTTTCTCTAATAGCAGTAACTTCATTTTGCTTACGTTGAGTTTCTTCAAGTTTTTGATTAAGAGCAGTCTCTTTCTGTTTTATTCTGTTTTCATTCTTCAGAATATTGTTGTTCTTCTCTTGAATTATTTTCTCATTTTCATCTTTCATTTGCAGGAACTTTTCTTTTGCCTGCAACATTTTCTCTTTGTGTATGACTTCAGCTTTTTCTTCAGCTTCTTTAATAATAGTAATGCTTTTTTTATCAGCATATTTTCTTAAAACAGTTGCAGTGAGAACGCCTCCTAAGAGGAGTCCGAACATTGCAATAATTACGTAAATTAAAATACTCATCTTGTTTTGAGTTTATTTGTTAGTAAATATAATGAGAAATACTAAAAATAAGAAACCCGCAATCAATTCGGTTGAGTTAAAGTAAACTCCAAAATGAAATTTTAGAGGTGCCGATAATTTCGAACGTCCACTGCCACATTAAATGTGATTCCACCGAAATGGATGAGGCCTGTTCTAGACTATCAAAGCTTTAAACTCTAAGTTATGTAATGTTGAGTTTACAAACTGTAAATGAATAATTGCGGGTATATCGTTTATTAAGTGTATAAAATAATATACAAAGAGCGAGGTTTTTTAAACAACAGTATTCTCTGATAAAATGGTATCAATTTCATTTAATTTTTCAACCAGCTTACCACTTTGGTTCTGTAGCTGATCTTCATATTTCAGCGAACTGGAAGTATATTGCAAAGCCACTAAAGCCAAAGAGTCCTGAATATCTTTAATTGCAAAACTCTGAGAATATTCTTTAAGCTTTTCTGCTAATACCTTTACAGCTTTACGGAACGTTTCTTCCTCAGTCCTTTCGATCGTAATCTTATAAGGTCTGCCGGCAATTTCTACAGTAATTAAAATTTCTTCCATAAAGCTTATTTACATCAAATATTATATGTTTAAAAGACCTATACACTTATCAATCTCCCGCAGCGCTTCGTTGACCTTAATCTTAACATCAAACGAATCCTTGCTACTTGTTAACGTCTTCGTTACTTTCAGTATTTTTATTTTCTCTTCTAATGTCTCTATTGTTTTCTTTTGATTCTCTATTAAATTAATTTGTTCATTAATGTTGTTATTTAAAACAGCAATGTCACTTTTAAGTTTAACATTGTCATTGATTAGTTTTCTTAGCTTAAACTCTATCCCTGAAACTAAAATACTTAAATCATCCATTTTTTAAACTTAAATTGCTATAAAATTTTTGACAAAGATAGTAAAAATTTTAAGTTAATTCAACATTTCTGTAAATAAAACATAAGTTTTTTATTTATTAGATATATTATGACTATTTTTTCTTTTCTTTTATTTCAATATTGTCCTCTGGTAATGTAAATTTTATAGGTAAATTAAATTGGACATTAACGTTTTCTCCATTTTGTTTACCAGGTTTCCATTTTGGCATAAGTTTTAAAACTCTTATTACTTCTTCGTCACATCCACTTCCTATTCCACGAAGTATTTTAATACTAGATACATTACCATTTTTAGTAACTACAAAAGTTACATAAACAGTTCCTTGAGTTCCGTCTTCTCTGGCAAGAATAGGATATTTTAAATTATTACTTAGGAAACTGCTTAAAGAATCATTACCACCGGCAAACTGAGGCATCACTTCAACTACAGTAAAAGGTTGGTCGTTGTTGTCATTAACAACTTGTGAGAAAGTGTAGTTATAAGTAAATAATGTTATGCATAGCATAGCTAAAATAATTGATAATTTATTTTTATTCATATTATGTGATTTTAATGCGGTAAAAGTAGTACTTTTAGAGAAATTTTAAGCATATGAATGAAGAATTTTTAAAATATTTGTGGAAATATAAGTTGTTAACCCCTGATTTGTATACAGAGAATAATGATAAGATAGAAATTATCTCATCTGGTCAGCATAATACCAACTCTGGTCCTGATTTTTTCAATGCAAAAGTTAAAATAGGGGATACTCTTTGGGCTGGAAATGTAGAGATTCATACAAAATCTTCAGATTGGAATCTTCATAAGCATACTGATGATGATGCATACGATAGTATTATATTACATGTAGTATTTAAAAATGATTTAGATATTTATCGCAAAAATAAAGAGTTAGTTCCTGTGTTATTAGTTGAAGGAAAGTATGATAATAATCTTTATTTACAATATCAAGATTTTATTGAAAGCCATAATTGGATTCCTTGCGAGAAACTAATTGTAAATGTTGATAAATTTATATTTTATTCTTGGTTAGAAAGGTTATCCATTGAGCGTCTTGAACGAAAAACTTCAGAGATAAATGATATACATTCAGCCACTAACATGAATTGGTCAGAGACGTTCTATCGTGTAATAGCAAAAAACTTTGGCTTTAAATTAAATGCACTACCTTTTGAATTATTAGCACAATCATTACCATTAGCATATTTAGCACGCCATAAGAATTCATTATTTCAATTGGAAGCAATGCTTTTTGGACAAGCAGGAATGCTAAATTCAGAATTAAAAGATGACTTTCCATTAGCATTAGTGAAAGAATATGAATTTTTGAAGAAAAAATATCATTTACAACCAATAGAAGGTAGCTTGTGGAAGTTTCTTCGCCTACGTCCTGCCAACTTTCCAACAATAAGAATATCTCAATTTGCTCATTTTATATATCAATCATCAAGTATTTTCTCAAAGATATTAGAATCGGAAGATATTAAAGAAATAACCAATATGTTTGATGTTACCGCTTCAGATTATTTCGATACACATTTTATATTTGATGAACCTGCTTTAAAAGAAAAGTCAAAAATAATAGGAGAATATTCGTCATCTTTATTAATATTGAATACTATTATTCCACTAATCTTTTTATATGGTATTAAAAATAATAATACAAAATACAAACAAAGAGCATTGAAATTTCTGGAACAGCTAAAACCAGAAAATAATTCAATTATAAAACGTTGGATTTTATTAAAAATAAAACCAGAAAATGCTTCACAATCACAAGCATTATTAGAATTGAAAAATGTGTATTGTGATAATAAAAAATGCTTGGAATGTAGAGTTGGTAGCTATATTTTGAAATAAATTAAATGCTTAAATTAAAACTAATTACTTTGTTTATCTGATTTATATATTGGATATAATAATAATTTATAAGTAAATTTATAGATTAAATAAGAAAAAATACTATTGAGCTATTAATTTAGATAATTATAATAATATAAAGTAATACAACATCCTATCTAATATTAAATTGATAGTAAATCTATAGCTAATTTGTTGAAATCAATACCATCAAAGTTACCCGAACTCATCATTAAAAGATTCTTATTTTTCCAATTTATATTATATAAATATTTTAAAAGTTCTTCAGAATTTGTATAAACAATCAAATCTTCTCTCCCAAAAGCTTCTTTGACTTGTTCAATACTGATTGGATCAAGTTTCTTATGCTCAATTGTATGAGGATTATAATAAACTATTGCCACATCAGCTAAATTCATACAATTATTATATTCTAATAGAAATTCTTTAGTCAAACTACTAAAAGTATGCAGCTCCATACAAGCTACAAGATTACGGTTAACATATTGTTGCTTAACAGCTGAAGTTGTAGCTTTAAGTTTAGAAGGAGAGTGTGCAAAATCTTTATATATTGCTGTAAATTCGTTTTTATTTACCAGTTCTAACCGTTTTGATGCACCTTTGAAGGATTTAATAGCGGCATAAAAATCTTTATCTTTAATTCCTATTTGGTTACATACAATCCTAGCACCGTTTAAATTCATTAAATTATGATTGCCAAATACCAATAAAGGTATTTTCTCATTGTTATATTTAATAAAAGTAATGTCATTTTCAATAACATGCTCAGGAATAGAATAGGGCAATTTAATGATATCCTTTCTTGAGCTCTCTGAAACAATTTTAACATTAATATCATCAATACTATAAATTAATTTACCGTTAGGAGTAATTTCGTCAGTAAAAATTTTAAATTGTTCTATATAATTCTCAAATGTTGGAAAAACATTTATGTGATCCCAGGCAATTCCGCTAAGTAAAGCTATGTTTGGTTTATATAAATGAAACTTTGGTCGACGATCAATAGGAGATGTAAGATATTCATCACCTTCAAGTATCATATATTTAGAATCTTCAGTTAGTTTTACCATAACTTCAAATCCTTCTAACTGTGCACCTACCATATAATCACAATCAATATGACAATAATTAAAAATATGAATAATCATTGCAGTAATTGTAGTCTTCCCATGACTACCGCCTATCACAATTCTAGTTTTTTCTTTTGATTGTTCATAAAGATATTCAGGATATGAAAATATTTTTATACTCATTTCCTGTGCTTTAATTAATTCAGGATTATCTTTTCTAGCGTGCATACCTAATATTACAGCATCAATAGAGTTATCAATATTTTCAGTATTCCAACCAATTTGTTTTGGCAAAAGATTATATTTTACTAATCTGCTTTTTGATGGTTCAAATATTTCATCATCAGAACCAGTAACATTAAAACCTTTTTTATGTAATGCTATAGCAAGATTGTGCATTGCACTTCCACCGATTGCAATAAAATGTACTTTCATTATGATTATATTATAGTATTTAATTTAAAAATGTAAAATTACTAATTTTATTTTAAAATAATCAATAATAATAAAAGTTAGTTTATTAATATTTTAGAAAGCTACTTAATTAACTTTTTAAGCAATATTTTTTCTTAAAAAGTTTAAAAGTTATCAATTATTGTTAGGAAATAACTATCTTTGTGAAGAAATTAATAGTCGAAAATTAATTATGTATATTTAAATAAATGCAAAAAAGAATTCTTGTAACAATTGTAATAAGTTGGATTTTAGTTGTCTTAATTTCGTTAGTTCTTAATATAATTTCGATAACCAATTCAAATGAACAAATTGAAAATTATAATAAAGGGTTAGTTAATGAAATTTCTAATACCTTTTTTAATGATATTGTCATTAATAAATTGTGGAATGAACTACATGAAGGTACTTATATTTCAGATTCTTCAACAAATATTAATGATAATTCAGATAGTAAGAATATAACAATTAATGGTAAAAACTGGAAGAAAGTTAATATTAGTATATTTAAAAAATGGTTAACTACTTCTAATAATAGCAATGGAGTTCTCAATTTACATTATATCACAAATGATTCAGTAAATAATTTTCAAAATATCGATAGTTGGGAACAAAGAGCATATAGCCAGATAATAGCGGGAGAACTTTCTGTTTGTGATAGAATTGATGATAACCAGTCAAAACTTTTTAGGTTTATGGCACCTATAAAAGCAAATGATAATTGTATGAAATGCCATACAAATCAAAACTTTAAAAGTGGAGATATTATTGGTGCTTTAAGTGTAACTGTTGATAGAGATAAAATTCCTCACAATGTAGAAATTGGTTTTCTTAATGTAATTTTAATACATATTTTATTATTTGTAATTGGATTGATTATAATTTATTATTTGAATAGATATTTAGATAATCAAATTATTAAGATAACTAATAAGAATTTTGAGTTTGAAAAAGAAATTAAAGAAAGAAAATTAGCTCAAATTTCATTAAATGAAAGTGAAAAAAGATATAAAAGCCTAGTTGAAAATCAATCAGTTTTAATTTTCAGAATGTTGCCTGATTTTATAATTGCTTATACAAATCCTGCTTTTATTTTATTCTTTAATATAACATCCATTACTGTAGAAGGTAAAAAATTCAGTGATTATATTTATAATGAAGACACATTAGAAGTTCAAAATGTAATCTCTAATTTAAATATTTATAATAAAAATGTTAGTATTGAGCATAGGGTAATTTCTAAAACAAATGAAGTAAGGTGGCTTAATAGTACTTTTACTGCTGTTTTTAATAGTGATAATCAGATAATGGAAATTATTTCAGTTTGTCAGGATATTACTAATTTAAAAAATCTTGAAGAAATTGCTATTACAAATGAAAAGTTTATTAAAGAATCACAAAGTATTGCACATCTCGGAAATTGGGAATTTGATATAGAAAGTATGCAATTTAAGTGGTCTGAAGAGGTATATAAGATTTTTGGATTAATACCTACTCAGAGTACACCTAGTTTTGATGAATTTATATCAATGATGCATTCTGATGATAAAGTTAATTATTTAAATGCGGTTGATGAGGCTGTAATTAATGGTATCCCTTATGAATTCGATTATAGGTTTTATTTGCCTGATATGACTTTAAGATATGCATTTGCTATTGGAAAACCAATTTTTAATGAGAAAGATAAAGTTGTAAAGCTTATTGGAACAATAATGGATATTACTGAGCGTAAACTTGCAGAAGATGAATTAAAATCAGCAATGATTAAGGCAGAGGATGCAACAAAGGCTAAAAGTCGTTTTCTTGCTAATATGAGTCATGAAATAAGGACTCCATTAAACCATATAGTTGGTATGGCTGAAATTCTTAAATCAACTAAATTGTTACCAGAGCAACTTGATAATTTAGATATTATTAATACTTCTGCAAATAATCTTTTATCAATAATTAATGATATACTTGATTTCTCAAAAATTGAAGCTGGAAAAATGGAGATTTCTAACGAAAAATTTGATCTTCATAAAGTGGTTAATGACATTATTAAATTAATAAAGTTTAAAACAGATGAAAAGAGAATTAAACTAGACCTAGTTATTGACTCTGATGTTCCAATTACAGTAATTGGAGATGCTGTTAGATTGAATCAGATACTTTTGAATCTAACAAATAATTCTGTAAAATTTACTGAAAAAGGGAGTATAGGTTTGACTGTAAAAAAGCTTAGTGAGAAAGACAATATATTAACATTTTTATTTAATGTTTCAGATACTGGTATAGGTATATCTCCACAGATGCAAGAAATTTTATTTCATGAATTTACTCAGGAATTCTCTAGTAATACACGTAAATATGGAGGTACTGGTTTAGGATTAGCAATATCCAAACGTCTTACAGAAATGATGGGAGGAGAAATAGGGGTGAAAAGTGAAATTGATAAAGGTTCTGAATTTTGGTTCACAGTTAATTTAAATAAATATATCCCAAAAGAAATTGATGATAACCCTGTATTGGTTGAAGCCTTAAAGATTGAGAAAAAACCAGGTTTAAAATTACTCCTTGCTGAAGACAATCTGATTAATCAACGAATTGCTAAAATAGCTATTGAGAAATTAGGTCATAGTGTTGAAATTGCGGATAATGGTAAAATTGCTTTTGAAAAATATAAGCAAAATGATTTTGATATGATACTTATGGATATTCAAATGCCAGAAATGGATGGAATATCTGCAACTAAGGCAATACGTGAATATGAAAGAGAACATCCAGAGAAAAAATATATCAAAATAATAGCTATGACAGCTAATGTTATGAAAGAAGATCAAGAATTATATATACAAACTGAAATGGATAACTTTATTAGTAAACCATTTAAACAAGAAGAATTAGGCAAAATATTAGAAAGAACTAAAACAATTAATCAACAAAATTAACTATTATATTACAATGGATTTAAGTATTATAAATGAAATAAACGAACAATTAAAAGATAATTCAACTCATGAAATCTTATCTTATTTTATTAATGAATATAAAGATAAAATAGCACTTGCGTCAAGTCTTAGTGTTGAGGACCAAATATTGACAGATTTGATTGTTAAGATTAATAAAGATATAAAAATCTTTACACTTGATACTGGAAGATTATTTCAGGAAACATATGATTTAATTGAAAGAACAAATAATCAATATGACATAAAGATTGATGTTTATTTTCCAAATACTTCAAATGTTGAGAAGATGACAAAGGAAAAAGGTGTAAATTTGTTCTATGAAAGCGTAGAGAATAGAAAATTCTGTTGTAATATCAGAAAAATTGAACCTCTAAAAAGAGCCTTTAAAGACCTTGATGTATGGATTTGTGGATTAAGAAAAGAACAATCAATTACTCGTAAAGATATAAATTTAATTGAATGGGATAGTGATAATAACCTTATTAAAGTTAATCCGCTATTGAATTGGACTAATGATAATGTATGGAGTTATATTCGAAATAATAATGTACCTTATAATAAACTTCATGATAGAAATTATCCTAGCATAGGATGTAGACCTTGTACTCGAGCAGTTATGCCAAGTGAAGATATTCGTGCAGGAAGATGGTGGTGGGAAAAGCCTGAAAATAAAGAATGCGGATTACATGTAAAACATAATTAATGTAATCATAAGTTCCTCTTTATTTCTTTAATTCCTTAATTTGTTTTTCAAGTTCATCAATTTTCTTAACTAGTTTAGTTAAATTTCGGAAATGCACATAAACTTTTCTGTATTCATTGATATTGAATGCAGGTGAGCCCATTATTATTTCACCATCTTTTACATTAGATGTAATACCTGATTGAGCAGCTATTTTAACATTATCTCCAATGTTTAAATGTCCAACAATTCCAACTTGACCTGCAATCATACAGTTCTTACCTATTTTAGTAGAACCTGCAATTCCAGTTTGTGATACAATAACTGTATTTTCACCTATAACAACATTATGTGCAATTTGAATTTGGTTGTCAAGTTTAACGCCTTTCTTTATTAGAGTTGAACCTAAAGTTGCTCGATCAATAGTTGTGTTTGCTCCTATTTCTACATTATCTTCAATAATAACATTGCCAATCTGAGCAACCTTATTATAGTTATTATCAGCTTGAGGCGCAAAACCGAAACCATCAGCACCAATAATCACACCTGAGTGCAAAATACAATTATTTCCAATAACTATATCTGAATATATTTTTACACCTGAATAAAGTGTTGTGTTATTTCCAATAGTTGTATTATCACCAATATATACATGAGGATAGATCTTAACATTATTTCCTATAACAACATTTTCACCTATGCAGGCAAATTCTCCTACATATATATCATCTCCTAATTTGGTAGTCTCATTAATAAATGCTAGTTTAGAAATACCTGTTTTATTTAGTTTAACTTGATTGTAAAACTCTAATAACTTAGCAAATGCACCATAAGCATCTTCAACTCTAATTAATGTTGTATTAAGAGCTTGTTCTGGAACAAAATCATTATTTACAATAACAGCAGTTGCTTCAGTAGAATATAAATACTGTTTATATAATGGATTAGCAAGAAATGATAAACTTCCTTCTGAACCTTCTTCTATTTTTGAAAGCTTCCATACACTGGCATCAAGATTTCCCTCAACTGTACCATTAAGTATTTCAGCTATTTGTTTAATTGTAAATTTCATTTAAGTAGTTTGAATATATTCTACAAAGTAACAACAAATATTGTTATAAATTGCTAATGTTTTTAAATTAATTACTGACAAAGATATTAACAATTTGTTTTTGATAATGATTTATAATGATATAAATATTAATTTTTAAAAGGAATTAATCAAATTAATTAGCTTATTTCTTTTGGATAACATAAAAGATATTTCTTTACTGCTTTTGATAGGAATGCATTATTCAACTGATCTGAAGCTAATGAAATGTCTTTTACATCATTATTCTTATAAAGTATTTTAATACCATCCTTTTCTGAATCATAAGCATTATTGATAACTTCTCCCGAAAAAACAATATAATCAACGTCTTCTTCTTTAAAAGAAAATTGATTTATTGTCTTTTCTCTTATACAATTTATAAATTTGTTATCAAAAGGTGTATTTTGAAGTTCTATTTTATATAATTTTCGATCAACTAAAAAAGAAGATAATGTTGACAATATATTATCTTCATGATTTTTCCATACTTTGGTAGAAGTAAAAATATCATAGTCGTCTAATAGAGAAAATTTATCTAATAAATCTAAGTTGTTTCTGAAATCTTCTTTTATAAAGTTATTTTTAAGAAATAGCTCTATAGCAGGAGTGGCAAATAAATCATTACCATTTTGAGCTAGTTGTTTTGCTCTTTTTAATATTTTAATCATTAATTGCTCTGCTGATAAAACGGTTTTATGTAAATAGACCTGCCAATACATTAATCTACGAGCAACAATAAACTTTTCAATAGAATAAATACCTTTAATATCTACAACTAATTCTCCATTATAAACATTAAGCATCTTAATGATTCTTTCGGTACCAATAATGCCTTCTGATACTCCAGTGAAAAAGCTATCTCTTGTAAGATAATCAAGCCTGTCAACGTCAAGTTGACCTGAGACTAATTGATGTAGAAATTTCTTATGATATTTATTTCTGAATATATCAAGAGCCATAGTTAGTTTGCCATCAAACTCTATATTTAATCTATCCATAAACAACTCTGAAATATCTTCATGCGTCATACAATCAACAATTGAACTTTCTAAAGCATGTGAAAAAGGACCATGCCCTATATCGTGCAAAAGAATAGCAATATTAGCAGCTAAACTTTCTTCTTCAGTTATTACATGACCTTTTTGCTTAAGCACTTCAAGAGCCTGAGTCATTAAATGCATACTTCCTAAAGCATGATTGAATCTGGTATGAATAGCTCCGGGATAAACAAGTTCAGTAAGACCTAATTGTTTTATTCTACGTAATCTTTGGAAATATTTATGCTCAATAATATCAAATATTAAATCATTGGGAATGCTTATAAACCCATGAACAGGATCATTTAATATTTTGCGTTTATTGACGATATATGTTTCCATGTTATGCTTTACAATTTTCAGCAAAATTACAATTCTTTTTGATAATTTAGCTTATTAATTTTTCTTTATATTTTAATGAATTGAATAACTAATTTTTATATCAAAATTGATTGTCTTTAAATAATCACTCAGATAACTTTTATAATCAGATAATGCACTTTTATTATTATTAAATACACTTTTATTATTATTAAATCAATCGCGTCCTAAATAAAAAAAAGAAAGGGCTATTTTAACTCAAAGTTGTATCT
>JBAXLO010000137.1:0-12612 GCA_037134755.1 Bacteroidota bacterium
TATTATTATGATATATACTTTTATTATTATTAAATATACTTTTATTATTATAAAATATAAAATTTACAAGCTCTTAAATCAAATATCTGTATGAATAAAGTTAAATTGTATTTGTAGAATTTCATTTTACAAAACTCTTTTTATAAAACTTTGTTTATCTTTGCAAATCATTTCAAATATTCTTTTCAATTAAAGAATGTTTGATTATAAAGAAGAGGGTAGAGAACAGGCTCGATAATCCTCTGGCAACCTCCCTAGTTAGGAAAAGGTGCCAATACCTGCCCGAAAGGGAATTATAATTATAACAAAAGTATCATAATGAAACTTTATAAAATCAAAATATTACTAATTTGTTTGTTAACATGTTAATCTTTTTTATTAATTTTACAAAATGAATTCAACACATATAATATCCGAACAATTACAAAAGAGGATTTTAGTACTTGATGGAGCAATGGGTACTATGATTCAGAGGTATTCTTTAAAAGAAGAAGATTATAAAGGCGAACGTTTTAAAGATCATCATATCTTATTAAAAGGTTGTAATGATTTGTTATGTCTTACCCAACCTCATATTATTAAAGAGATACATTCTAAATATCTTGAAGCTGGAGCTGATATTATCGAGACCAACACTTTTAATTCTCAAAGAATATCAATGTCTGATTATGATTTGAATGATTATATTATTGAAATTAATTCAGAAGCTGCAAAGATAGCTCGCTCAATTGCTGATGAATTTACAAAGAAAGATCCTTCAAAGCCTCGTTTTGTTGCAGGAGCTATCGGTCCTACAGGCAAAACTGCTTCAATGTCACCTGATGTTAACGATCCTTCGTTTCGTGCTGTTTCATTTGATGAATTAGTAGCTGCTTATGAAGAGCAGATTATAGGTTTGAAGCAGGGTAATGTTGATATTTTGTTGGTTGAAACAATTTTTGATACTTTAAATGCAAAAGCTGCTTTATTTGCTATCGAAAAGGTTTATAAAGAAACTCATACTAAGATTCCTGTTATTGTTTCAGGTACTATTACCGATAAAAGTGGAAGAACTTTATCAGGACAAACCTTAGAGGCTTTTCTAAATTCATTAGCACATGTTGAACTCTTAAGTATAGGTTTGAATTGTGCTTTAGGTGCTGCTGAAATGCGTCCTTATATTGAAGAAATTTCGCAGAAAACTCCTTTTCATGTGCATGCATACCCTAATGCCGGTTTACCAAATCAGTTTGGTGAATATGATGAAACTCCTGAAGAGATGGCAATTCATATTAAAGATTATATTGAAAGTGGTTTTGTGAATATCGTAGGAGGTTGTTGCGGAACTACTCCTGAGCATATTCGCTTGTTTTCTGATATTGCTTCAAAACATACACCTCACAAGTTAAATGAAGCAAATAATAAGACTAGATTGAGTGGTCTGGAGCCATTGACTATAGATAAAATCTCTAATTTTATTAATATTGGCGAACGTACTAATGTTTCAGGGTCTATTAAGTTTGCCCGTTTAATTAGAGAAAAGAAATATGAGGAAGCACTTTCAATAGCTCGTCAACAAGTTGAAAATGGAGCGCAAGTTATTGATATTAATATTGATGATTCGATGTTGGATTCTGAAAAAGAAATGGTAAAATTCTTATTTTTTCTTACTTCCGAGCCAGATATTTCAAGAGTTCCAATTATGGTTGATTCTTCAAAGTGGGAAGTAATTGAAGCAGGTTTAAAATGTTTGCAAGGCAAGGCTATTGTTAATTCAATTAGTTTAAAAGAAGGGGAGAAGGCTTTTATTGAAAGAGCTGAAACTATTAAAATGTTAGGTGCTGCTGCGGTTATTATGGCATTTGATGAGGAAGGGCAAGCTGTTAGTTACGAGCGTAAAATAGAGATATGTAAAAGAGCTTATGATATACTTGTAGATGTTGTGGATTTTCCTCCACAGGATATTATTTTTGATGCTAACATCCTTACTATATGTACAGGAATGGATGAGCACAATAATTATGCTGTCAATTATCTTAAAGCCATTACATGGATAAAAGATAATTTACCTTTTGCAAAAACGAGTGGTGGGATTAGTAACTTATCCTTCTCTTTTAGAGGTAATGATATGGTTAGGGAAGCGATGCATTCAGCATTTTTGTATCATGCAATAAAAGCAGGTTTGGATATGGGTATTGTTAATGCCGGTAATTTGCCTGTATATGATGATATAGAACCTGAATTATTAAAGCTTTGTGAAGATGCCATTCTAAATAGAAATAATGAAGCTACTGAGTTGCTTATTGCATATGCAGAAAGGGTTAAATCTTCAACTGTAAAAGATGTCAAAGAAGTTTTATGGAGAAAATTTGATGTTGAAAAACGTTTAGAACATTCTTTAATTAAAGGTTTTACTGAATTTATTGAAGAAGATGTTAACGAAGCTTTATTGAAGTATGATAGAGCTTTGGATATCATCGAAGGTCCTTTGATGGATGGTATGAATGTGGTTGGAGACTTGTTTGGTGATGGTAAAATGTTCCTTCCACAGGTTGTTAAGAGTGCAAGAGTTATGAAGAAAGCTGTTGCTTTTCTGATGCCGGTTATCGAGGCTCAGAATAAACTTAATATGGAAGAACAAAAGCAGTTAAAAAAGATACTTTTGGCAACTGTAAAGGGTGATGTGCATGATATTGGTAAAAACATTGTTTCGGTTGTTCTACAATGCAACAATTACGAAACTATTGACTTGGGAGTAATGGTTCCTTGCGAAACGATATTGAAAGCTGCTATTGAACATAAGGTTGATTGTATTGGTCTTAGTGGTTTAATTACTCCTTCGTTGGACGAAATGATACATGTTGCTAAAGAAATGCAGCGACAAGGTTTTAAAATACCTTTGTTAATAGGTGGTGCCACAACTTCTATCCTTCATACTGCTGTAAAGATTGCTCCTGAATATTCTCATCCTGTGGTACATGTTAAAGATGCTTCAAAGAGTGTAAATGTTGCCCGTGCATTGTTCTCAGATGATTTGAAAGAAGATTTTGCTTTAAAGATTTCTAATGATTATGAAGTTTTAAGGCAGACAAATAAGAAGGTACATAAGGATTTATTACCAATTGACGAAGCTCGAAAGAATTCATTAAAACTTAATTTTGATAATTTATATAAACCTAATTTTGTTGGTATAAAGACTTATCACGACTTTCCTGTTGCTAAAGTTATTGACTACATTGACTGGACTTTCTTCTTACATATATGGGATATTAAGGGTACATATCCTGCTATATTAAATCATCCTGATAAAGGTGAGCAGGCCAAAGAACTTATTGCCGATGCAAGAGCAATGTTAAAGGAGATTGTTGATAAAAAGATGTTGAAAATGAATGCTGTTTTAGGGATATTTCCTGCAAATAGTGTTGGTGATGATATTGAAATTTATGAAAATGAAGATAGAAATAAGGTAATTGTTACACTTAATAATCTGCGTCAGCAAATAATATATAAAGACGAACCTGATGTGTGTTTTTCTGATTTCATTGCTCCTAAAGAATCAGGAATCAAGGATTATATTGGAGGTTTTGCCGTTACTGCTGGTATTGATATCGAAGAAAGCATTGAGTATTTCGTTAAAGATAATGATGATTATAATATGATTATGCTTAAAGGCTTAGCAGATCGTTTGGCAGAGGCTTTTACAGAGTATCTTCATTTGAATGTAAGAAAAGAGATATGGGGTTATGCACCTAATGAGGATTTGAGTGTAGAAGAGTTATTAAGTGTTAAGTATGATGGCATTCGTCCGGCTTATGGTTACCCTGCTTGCCCTGATCATTCCGAAAAAACTAAACTGTTTAAATTATTAAATGCTGAAGAAAACACAGGTATTACCCTTACAGAGAGTTTTATGATGAATCCGGGTGCTTCTGTTAGTGGTATTTACTTTGCTAATCCTGATTCAAGGTATTTTGGTGTTGGTAAAGTAGCCGATGATCAATTGAATAATTACGCTTCCCGCAAAGGGATTACACAAGAGTATGCTAAAAAGTTATTGTCAAACAATCTTAAGTAAACTATAGAAATGAAAATTATAGATCATTTTAATCAAACCAAAAAAACATTGTTTTCTTTTGAGTTATTACCTCCATTAAAAGGTGATAATATTGAATCTATCTACAAAACTATTGATCCTTTATTTGAATTTAATCCTCCTTATATTAATGTTACTTATCATAAGGAAGAAGTAGTTTTTAAAGAGTTGGATAATGGATTGCTTCAAAAGAAAGTAGTTAGAAAAAGGCCTGGAACTGTTGCTATTTCGGCAGCTATTATGAATAAATATAAGATTGATGTGGTACCACATATTATTTGTGGTGGTTTTAATAAAGAAGAAACTGAAAATGCTTTGATCGATCTTCATTTCTTAGGTATTGAAAATCTGCTTGTCTTAAGAGGTGACCCTGATAAGAATACTAAAAGGTTTATCTCAGAACCTGATGGCCATCCTTATGCTGTTGATTTATTAAAACAGGTTGTTGATTTAAATAAAGGCAAATATCTGGATGAAGAACTCGAGAATAAAACTGCAACTCATTTTACTTGTGGTGTTGCGGGCTATCCCGAAAAACATAATGAGGCTCCAAATATGTTATCAGACCTTTATTTTTTGAAAAAGAAGATTGAAGCCGGTGCTGAGTTCATCGTTACTCAGATGTTTTATGATAATCAAAAGTATTATGACTTTGTTAAAGCTTGTCGCGATGAAAGTATATTAGTGCCTATTATTCCAGGAATTAAGCCGATAGCAACAAAAAGTCAGATGACAGTATTACCACAGACATTTCATATAGATATTCCCGAAGCATTGGTTAAAGAGCTTATTAAATGTAAGAATACTACCGATGCAAGGCAAGTAGGAGTGGAGTGGGCTATTGAGCAATCTAAAGATTTGATAAAACACAATGTGCCTGTGCTTCATTTTTATACTATGGGTAAGTCTGATAACATTCAAAGGATTGCCAAAGCGGTATTTTAAAACAGAATAGCTTGGGTTTTACTCAGTTTATTTCTTAATACTATTTTAAGCAGTATTTCATTATTTTATATTCTTGAATAGCTTTCAATAAGTAGAATCTACCTAGAATTAATATTAATACTTTACATGAAAATGCCAATATCTGACAGAAGCATGTTACTGCATGACAGAAGCATGTTACTGCGTGACAGAAGCATGTTACTGTGTGACAGAAGCACGTTACTGTTTGACAGAAGCACGTTTCTGCGTGACATAAGCATGCTTCTGCGTGACATTTGTGTACAACTGAAGATATTTATTGTCTTTATAAATAATACATATAGATTACTATGTAACATTCTAGTGTTTATGTATAATAATAGGAGCATTGATATCTAGAAATTCAATTAAACATTAAAAATAAAACTTAACTGAAACAAAAATATCATATTAATGCACTTTATAAATACTAAAAATAAACTATATTTGTTCTATATTTAATAAAAGAGTTTTTAAAACATGTTTAAAACAAAAAAGAAAATGGAAGACATTTCTGAAAACAAAAATACAAATCAAATTACTGTAGAAGTGTTGTCACAAAATTCAATATTTTATCTTCGCAATACAGCGCCTTGGGTAAAGTTTGTCGGTATTGCCGGATTGTTGATGTGTATTATGTTGATAGCTTTTGCAGTTATAATTATTAATGCCCCAATTGAAACAACAAATGTGTATTTAGCAAAGCTTAATTCGGGTATGAAGAATTTTATTGCTATCATCTATATTTTTATAGCTATCATGTTGTTATTCCCCTGTATTTATCTTTTTATTTATTCAAATCGTTTAAAAAAGTTTGTGAAAACAAATAATACACTTTCGCTTGAAAAAGCTTTTGCAATTCAACGAAAGTTTTGGAAATATATAGGTGTTTTAACTATTATTATTCTTTCTTTTATGGGAATTGCTATTGTAGGTTTATTTGCCGGAACTATTGCAGGATTGCTTGTTAAATAAACCTCGATTCAAATATTATTCAAAAAAAAACTCCATGAGTTAGAACTTATGGAGGTTTTATATATTTAGATTTGTGTTAATTTATTTCTAAATCAATTCGTATGTCTGTTTTTCAACCCAACCATTGCTACCATTAGCAATACGCACCTTCACCCAATTATTTAATTCGTCTTCAATCACAACTTTTGTTCCTTCATGAATAACAAATTTATCAGTGCCTTTTTCATCAGGCGAACTCCTTACAGTAACAGTAGGAGTGAGGATAATACCTTCGGTTTGCGATATAATATGAGTGTATTGTTTACGTGCAAAACCATAAGATGTTATTGATAAAAACAACATGATTATGAAGAGCCAGAAACTAATTTTTTTGATATTATATGAATTGGAAACAATATATATCAAAAGAAATAGAATAAATAAACTTATACATATAATACTTGCAATTGCCCAGTTATCAATAGAAAACAAATTAGAGAAAGCATTCCACCATTTAACAAAAAACAATTGAGGAACCACTTCAAGCTTATCTATAATCTTTGTATTAGCTATCTTTAGATTAAAATCAATGTCAGCATCAGCAGGATTTAATTTCTTAGCCTTTTCGTAATTAAGAATTGCGTAAGGGAAATTAGCTATCCTGAAATAAGAATTACCAATATTATAATAAATATCAGCAGCTTCGTAACCGTTATCAATAACCTTTTTGTAAAGAGCAATTGCTTCAACATATTTATTCTTATTATAAGCCTGATTTGCCGAATCTATGATAGATTTATTATCACAATGAGCACTGTGTGCAAACGATATTAAAACTAAAAGAATAATGATCAACTTTTTCATAATAAAAAACTATTTTAATTCTCGTTCAGTTTTAGTAATAATATTAATTGATTCTTTATATATTTTATCCATTTTTGTAGCATTGTCACCTGGAGCAAATCTTGCAAACTCACAATTATGTAAAGTCTCAATAAACTCTTTACTGATCTCATCACTAACAGATTTGGATTGCAAAGCCTGACTAACCGAATCCATAGAAAGCTCAGCCAAAGGAATACTAAATTTATCGCTTATATATCCCCATAAAGCTTGCGAAATTTCAATAAAGAATTTATCACTTTCGTTAGATTTCAAAAATTGTGAAGCTTTCTTCAAACGTTTACTTGCAACCTTAGTAGCTTTTTTATTCTTTAAAAGTGCCAGATTACTTCTAAGCTTAATATGTTTTCTTCTAATTATTAAATAGGTGATAAATAGTAAAAACGGTATTAATAATAAGATATAATAAAGTGTAGATTGGAAGAAATAAAAGCCTTTCTTAAATAGTTTTACCGGCTTAATTTTAATGTATTGAATGTCGCTTCCAATATATTTAATGTCTTGTTGATTTGATGAAGTTACAGAGACTGTATTTTGTTTACCATCACCTTTGTTTACTTTTAAATTATATTCAGGGGAAGTAAGTGTTACATATTTCCCTTTGTTTAAATCGAAATAACTAAAAGTAATAGGTTTAATAGTAAAGTTACCTTGATTTCGTGGAATTATAAGATATTCAAATGTCTTAGTACCCGAAATACCATTATCTGATTTAGATATATTATCCAAAACTTTAGGATCATAGGTTTCGAAATCAGGAGGAAAATCAATTTTTAATTTATCAATCAACTTAATATTTCCTCTTCCTGATATAGTAAACTTTAAATTAATAGCATCGTTTGCTTTAATTTCAGTTCTGTCAATATCCGATCTGAATGTAAAATTACCAACAGCACCACTAAATCCTTCAGGTTTTCCTGCAGTTGGCAATGGTTTTACATTTATGGTTACAGCATTTGAATTAATAGTTTTCTTAACATTTTGAGCAGAATTAAAGAAAGCATCTTCAAAAATATCAAATGGAGAATTGGATCTTTTCCTTTGAACTTGAATCTGAGCAATCAAATCAACAGCTAATGGATCAATAGTTAATTTACCACTTTGTTGTGGAAAGAGTGCAACTTTTCTTAACTCTGCTACTGTAAATTGTTTGCCACCAATAACCTCTCTATGTATTTTAAGTTGTTCATTGTCTTTTAAAAGATCTTCTTGCCAGAAACCTTTATTGTTTGATAACTTATTAATATTAGGTTGAGAAATAGGAACACAAGTATATAACTTATAGGAAACAATTACCTGTTCACCTTGATAAGGATTAGGATTGCTAACAGTTGCTTTAATATACAAATCATTTGCACTAATAGTTCCTGTATTATTCTGATTATTATTTTGATTACTATTCCTTTGATTGTTTTGCTGCCCCTGTTGTGCATTTCCTCCCGCAGACTTAACAACTTTAATTGTTAAAGAATTTGAAGATATAGTTTTGCCACCTACAGTAATACTTGCAGGCGAAATAGTAAAAGATCCTTCGTTTCCGGCAGAAAGATAATAAACATAAGAATAAGTGACCGATTGTGTCATCTTACCATTTATAACTTGAATATTACTACTGCTTTGTTGATTAGGTCCTGATAAAACACTAAACCCTTTAAAGTTTGGGCCTTTAAACCCGGTTCCATTAGTATTTAATGAGTATGTAATAGTAAATTGCTGTCCCGTCCCAACAGTTGAAGGACCGGATGCAATTAACTTAACATCTTGTGCAGAGCTTATGTTATAAAATCCTGATATTAATAAAATGAGTAATATTAATCTTTTCATTCTTATTATTATTTCCCTAATTTAACGTTTAAATTCATATTATATTTTATTACCAATCCTTTTCAATTTTAACTTTAACACCAACGGCTTTTTCTTTTTTAACCTTATCAAGAGTTTTCTTTTCATCATTTTTCAATGCTTCAAGCATACGATCAGCTTCTTCTTTTTTCATCTTTTGTTTCTGCTGATCTTGTTTCTTATCTTTATCTTGATCCTGATTTTGCTTTTGATCTTGTTTGTCTTTATCTTTATTGTCTTTATTATCTTTGTTTTGCTTATCCTTATCTTTTTTATCTTTATTGTCTTTGTTATCCTTATTGTTTTTATTTTGCTTGTTTTGTTGTTGTTGTTTCAACATTTTCATAGCATAAGCTAAATTATAACGGGTGTCTTCATCTTTAGGATTATTTCGTAAAGCTTGTTTATAAGTATCAACACACTTCTCATATTCTTTCTTTTGCAGATAAGTATTTCCTAGATTATGTAATATCTTTGATTTTGTATTTTTATTAGTTTCCTTATCACTAAGTGAAGAATATATCTTGTTTGCCTCATCATAATTCTTTTGTTTATATAAAGAATTAGCAAGATTATACTGACCTGTAACATAATTAGTGTCTGTAGTCAAAGATTTTCTATACTGCACTTCTGCATCATTATATTTTTTTTGTTCATATAATTTGTTTCCTTCACGAATAAACTTTTTAGGGTTCTGTGAATAAACAGAGATAGAAAATATAATTAAAATGAATAATATACCTGACCTTATCATTATTATTTATTTTTTTGTGCCAAACAAATTAATTTTACTAAAGTATTTACTTTTTCTATTTAATATTAATAAATCTAATATTAATAAAAACAGAGCAATGCCAACAAAATATTGAAACCTATCTTCATAATCTGAGAAGATTTTACTATCAAATTCTTTTTTATCCAATTTACTTATTTCATCAAAGATTGATTGTAAACCGGCATTCGAATTATTAGCTCTAATATAAGTTCCTTTGCCTTTAGCTGCAATTTTCTGCAACATAGTTTCATCTAATTTCGAAATAATAGTATTATTTTCTCTATCCTTTTTATATCCAACTTTAATACTACCATTAAGGATTGGAATTGGTGCACCATCAGGCAAACCCATTCCAATTGTATTTACTTTTATTCCTTTATCAGTAGCTTTTTGAGCTTCTTCTATAGCATCATCTTCATGATTTTCACCATCAGTAATAATAATAATAGCTTTATTATTAATAGCTTTTCTTTTGTCCTTTTCGCTATCAAATGATTCAGTTGCTAATTCAATTGCATTACCAATAGCTGTTCCTTGTTCAGCAATAATATCAGTATTAATTGTTTCAAGGAACATTTTAGCGGCTGTATAATCCGAAGTAATTGGTAATTGAACATAAGCTTTGCCGGCAAATACAACTATACCAACCCTGTCATTATCTAATTTATCTATTAGTTTAGATATTGCTTGTTTAGCTCTTTGTAAACGACTAGGTTGAATATCTTCACACAACATACTATTAGATACATCAAGAAGAATCATTAAATCAACGCCTTTCTTTTCTCCTTTTACAATAGTAGAACCAATCTGAGGACGTGCAAGAGCTAATATAATTAGTATAAATCCTAACATTACTAAAGTAAATTTCCAACCCGGACGTCCTTTTGAGAAGCTATTTGTAAGTCTGTTGAGAATAGTTATATCTGCGAAAGCTTTAATAGCATTCTTTTTACGTTTTAACATTAAAACATAAAATAAGATTAGAACCGGAACTAAAACTAATCCATATAAATAATATATCTGAGCAAATTTTATCATAGTTCTTTGATATTATGGAATTGTCTTATAAATAGTATTTCTAAAAAGTATCTCAATTAATAATAAGAAAGCAGCTAATAATACAAGTGGAAAGAACTCTTCATACTTTTTATGAAATTCAGTTACATCTATTTTAGACTTTTCTAACTTGTCAATATCTTTAAAAATTCCTTCTAATTTAGTTTTATTAGTTGCTCTGTAGTAGTTACCATCTGTAGTTTTAGAAATCTGTTTCAACAAAGCTTCATCAATCTTAACTTCTACATTCTGATATTGTATTCCAAAAGGTGTTTTAATAGGATAAGGTGCAACACCATTTGTTCCAATACCGATAGTATAAGCTCTTATCCCAAATAATTTTGCCATATCTGCTGCTGAAAGAGGATCTACTGAACCCATATTATTTACACCATCTGTTAATAGAATAATTACTCTGCTTTTTGCTTTACTATCTTTTAAACGGCTTACTGCTGTTGCAAGTCCATCACCTAAAGCAGTTCCATCATTAATCATACCGCTTTTAATAGCTGTAAATAAGTTCTTCAAAACTGCATGATCAGTGGTTAAAGGACATTGAGTAAAAGCTTCTCCACTAAAGATAACTAAACCCATTCTATCGTTAGGTCTACCGTCAATAAAACGCATTGCTACATCTCTTGCTGCTTCAATTCTATTTGGATGAAAATCCTCAGAAAGCATACTACTCGAAATATCGTAAGCTAAAACAATATCAATTCCTTCTATTGAAACATTATGTTTGCTTGAGCTTGATTGAGGTCGTGCTAAAGCAATTATTAATAATATCAAAACCAACATTCTTAAAACAAATAATGAATGATACATTTTTTGTTTTAAAGAAGTTTTTAAGTTTTGAAAGGGTCCAAAGGTTGAGAAACTTAAATCTGCTTCTGATTTCTTTCTTTTGTAGATATACCATATTATTAACGCAGGTATTAATACTAGAAGATAGAAATATGCAGGATTTGCAAACTTAATCTGATCAAAATATTCTTTTATCATAAACTTATCCGTTTAGGTTTGTAATATTTGAATTTTTATCATTATAAGTTTCAATTACCAATCTAATAGCATTAGATAAACTAAGTTCATGTTCAGCAGGTAATGGTTCGCTTTTAGCAAACTTTACAAGGTCGGCTGTTGTTAATATCTCTCTTAATAAATTAAGATGCTCTTTATTTTGATTCTTTTCAATAAATGCTTCAAGTATTTCATCACTTACCATTTCCATTGCATCTATTCCATAGAACTGTTCAAAATAAACTCTTAATATTTCAGTAAGTTCTGAATGATATTCTTTAGACATTTCATTTTGCCAAAGCTTTTTATTTCTTAAAGTTTCAAAAGCTGTTAATGCTAACTTATCTGGTGGTAATTTAGGTTTAGGTGGCAAACTCTTGTTTAAAAGCTTTTTCTTTCGGTAATTTAATACAACAATAATAGCAATTAACAACAATAATATCCCAAGACCTATTAAAATATATGGTAAAAATTCACTTAATGTATAAGGAGCATCCAGTGTTGATTTAATATCCTTAGTAGCTAAAGTAGTATCAATTGCAACTGTATTTACATTTAAAATTATAGGTAATGATTGTACATTATAAGTAGTTGTATCCTGTTGATTGTTTTTATATTGAAATATAATTGCAGGAATAGTAAACTGACCTGAATCAAATGTTGTTAAAGTTAATGTTTGATTAAGTGTTTTCTGCTTTTTATCTTTACTATAAGTAGTATCTACTTTTGATTTACTTACAATCTCTAGTTTGCTTTGGATAGAATCAAAAAAATCAGGGAAGATTATAATCTTATCACTGCTACCGGTTGCCGATAGTTTTAAATTAACCTGATCACCGATAAGGATAAAATTTGTATCTAACTTTGCTGTAACTTTTACATCCTGAGCAAAAGTAGTTGTTGCAAATAGAATTTGTATTAATAGTATTAAGCCTAAAAATAATCTTTTCATAAATTTTAATTAAAATCGTCTTTCTCTTTTTCTGAATAATGCTGTTAACGGTTTTACAAAATCCTGTTCTGTATT
>JBAXLO010000138.1:0-12524 GCA_037134755.1 Bacteroidota bacterium
GTCCAAACGATTTTATCTATTGTCCAAACGACTTAGTCAATCGTCCAAACGATTTTATCAATCGTCCAAACGACTTAGTCTATTGTCCAAACGATTTAGTCAATTGATGTAGCAGGTTTGTAAATATTCTAATTAGAAGAACATGCTGTAATACAAGGATAGCAGATGCTATGTCGAGAAACTGGGTAAACAATTAAAAGACTTATTAAAGTGTATTGATATAAACGACTCCTACCGGTCGAATTACTAAACAATTACTGTGGTTGGCAATTAAGGCACAGTACTCCTTATTTCAAGATAAGAGTTATCTAAACTATTAAATAACTGAGAACAATAAAGCCTTATCAATTAAATTTGATAAGGCTTTATTGTTATAAAACAATTCCTATAGTGATTAAATATCAGTAGATACAATTAATTGTTAATTGTCTTCAGCATACCATTCAGCATAAGAATTAGGAGTTTCGTCGAGGCGGATATGATGAAGTTTTGTTTGAGAAGGAAGTTTCTCCATAATCTTTTGTGCAAAGTCTAGTAAAAGATTCTCGCAGCTTGGTTGATAAGGCACTATTATAAGTTTCTCAGAAACTTTATGCCAAATACCTTCATTAATACCCGGCGTTTCGTCATTAATAATAAGCGCATGATCAAATGGGTTGACGATGGCTTCATTAACAATAGTTTTTAATAAACCAAAATCCATTACCATGCCATTCTTAGGTGAAGTATTATCTTTAATAGGTTCGCCGATAACAGTTACAGCCATCTTATAAGAATGCCCGTGAATGTTACGGCAAGGGCCATCATATCCTAATAAAACATGAGCGCTCTCGAACCTAAACTCTTTGGTTAATCTAATCTTAGCCATAACTTATTTAATGATTTTGAAATTAAAAGAAGTTGATGAATTCGCATCCATAAATACCGTAAGTATATAAACTCCTTTGGACAGCGTGCTACTATCGAACTCGTAATTATAATCTTGTTTATTAAAGCGAATATCTATCTTTTTACCGGTAATATCTGATAAAAGAAAGATAGGTTTGTTAGGTGTTGCATTGCCAAAGCTTACATTAAATATATCCTTGGCGGGATTAGGATACACCAGAATATTGTTTGTTGCTGATAGCTTCGAATACGCGAAAGCATCAGGACTCCAAATCATAGGAGCAAATTCAGGATGATCAATAAAAGGATTCCTGTTGTGTTGAATAGCATAAACCGAGTCGTTGCGGTTAATTTCCTTTTGACTAACCGGATCCAAAACATTCCATTGTAAAAACAGATTGATTTGCCAAGCTTGCAAAGCCGGATAAGTAGTTCCATCAAGCACATGCACAACTTCGTTGCCCGATGCCGCAGAAGTAAACCAACTTACAATAAGATCCTCATAACGGGTAACCATATAAAAATAAGTACGTGCAAAATCTCCTTTAAATGAATCAGTAGGCTCAAATACTGTTCCGGTATAACCGGGATAAGTACAAGGCCCTAGTTTACTTCCATTGGATGAAGTCCAGGTAGGACTGGTAACTTTACCGAAAGGAAAGTTAGAACGGCGGTTGTTGACATAACCGTCAGTAGGATACAAATGATTTAAATCCCCATACATGGGATAAGCATCACCAAAATAACTTGCCGGAAACGAATGCTCTCTATTATAACAATCACCCTCCTGACTATAGTTACCACACTGATTTTGATTATGAATATAATGATAAGTAGGATTGCCATCTGAATAAGGATCCCATACATAATTAGCAATGGCATTGGGCTTAGTATCTGTTTTAACGAATAAAGCCCAGAGGCTGGCATAATCATTTTGAGTATGCCCGTTGGTGATTATTGTTTTCAAAGCTGTCTTTAACTGAGCTGTGTATAAACCTTGGGTACTATCATAATACCCTGGAGGTATCTGCGCAAAGCTTACATATATAAAGGATAAGAATAATAATATGGTTAGAAAACTTCTCTTTATGTTGATCATAATTTTGTGTAAAATGTAGATAATTAATCAATGTTATAAATAAGATTCACTATCTTTTGTAAACAATCAGCATCTACATTATCAAAAGAATCTAAATCTTTACTATCAATATCAAGAACACCTACAATTTCTCCGATATTGTTTTTAAGAGGTACTACAATCTCCGACTTCGAACGAGAATCACAAGCAATATGTCCCGGGAATTGCTCTACATCAGGAACAATAATAGTTTCTTTAGCATTGATAGCTGCCCAGCAAACTCCATCATCCTTCTTTAATTCCATACAAGCAACAGGACCTTGGTATGTTTTTACAATAAGTTTACCATCTTGTAAACAATAAAAGCCCGTCCAGAAATTATAATCAATCTTATGATGAAGCACAGCAACAACACTGCACATTCTTGCATCAATATCATTGCTTTTCTTTAACAGTTCTTTTAACTGGATATATATACGTTCGTATTTCTCTAACTTTGCCATAATGTAAAAAAGACGATGTCTAATAAAAACATCGTCTTTCAGTTTTTGTTTGTATTTTGATTAAGCTTTTTCTAATTCAACAGTAAAATGACGCATGATTGGAGCTTCGTAAGTTATTTTATAACCTTTAGTGATGCTTTCTCTGCGATCGAAAACATTCTTTAAAGCTACAGCCACAACATCCATGTGATTATTAGTGTAAACACGACGAGGAATTGCCAAACGTAAAAACTCTAAAGCAGGATAACGATTTATTCTGGTTTCAGGATCTCTGTCAGCAAGTATCGTTCCAATTTCTACAGCACGAATACCTGCTTCAATATATAATTCCACACCTAAAGTCTGAGCTATGTATTCTTCTTTTGGTACATGAGTTAATACTTTTTTAGTATCAACAAATATTGCATGGCCACCCACCGGACGTTGAAATGGAACACCAAATGCATCTAGTCTTGCACCTAAATACTCCACTTGTTTTATACGTGTTTCTAAGGTTTCGAACTCTGTGTTTTCGTCTAAGCCTTGTGCTAAAGCATTCATATCTCTACCAGACATGCCACCATAAGTTACATAACCTTCGAACATAATATTAAATACACTTGCTTTCTTAAAAAGCTCTTCTGTACGCATCCCAATAAAACCACCCATGTTAACGATAGCATCTTTCTTTGCACTCATCGTCATAACATCAGCATAAGAAAACATTTCTTTAGTGATTTCTTTTATGGTTTTATTTTGATAACCTTTTTCGCGCATCTTTATGAAGTAAGCATTCTCAGCAAAACGAGCTGCATCAAATACAACCATCTTGCCATACTTATCAGCAACAGCTCTTACATCTTTCAAATTCTGAATAGATACTGGCTGTCCACCAGATGAATTACAGGTAACGGTCATTACGATAAAAGTAATCTTATCGGTATTATTTTTTATTACTGTTTCGAGCTTTTCAATGTCAACATTGCCTTTAAAAGGATGTTCCAAAGCTGTATCAAAAGCTTCAGCAATTGTACAGTCGTAAGCTTTAGCTTTTCGAAATTCGATATGTCCTTTTGTAGTATCAAAGTGTGAATTGCCCGGGACAATATCTCCTTCTTTAACTAATACTGAAAACAAAACATTCTCGGCTGCACGTCCCTGATGTGTAGGCAGGAAGTAATCGAAACCTAATATGTTTTTGATTGCATTCTTCATCTTAAAATAAGAAGAAGCGCCTGCATAACTCTCGTCGCCAAGCATCATTTCGCTCCATTGACGATCGCTCATTGCGCCTGTACCCGAATCGGTAAGCAGGTCAATGAATACTTTATCGCTACTTAAATTAAAGAGATTGTATTTTGCCTCTTTAATCCATTTTTCGCGTTCTTCTCTTGTACTTCTTTTTATAGGTTCAATCATCTTGATCTTGAAGGATTCTGCAAATGGTAATTCCATGTCTTTTAATATTAAATTCATAAATATAAAAATAAAAAATTAGTAAAATAGATTAGTTTAGTATAGATCAGAAATGATAACTATCTCTATTCTTAACATTAAGAAAGAGACTTTTGCAAAGCTCTTGTGTAAAGTACAAATCCATTATAACAATCCCTTTAATTTTACAAAAGTAAGATAAATTTTAATACCTTTGCACATTATTTGTAATAAATATTATTAATAATTATTAAACAACTGATATTAATCTAAATAAATAAAACAATGAAAAATATTTTAATCATCATTTTGACATCTTTTACGCTTACGGTGTCTGCGCAGTACGACAAGTTTTTTGAAAACAAAACGCTTCGTATCGACTTTTATCATTCAGGCAACTTTGAACATGAGTACTACAGACCTGACGAATTGATTGAGAAAGCAGGATGGGCAGGTTCGAAAGTTAATCTTATTGATACTTTTAATTATGGTAAGTTTAGGATTATGGTGTATGACAAAGCTTCTGATCTATTGATTTATTCGCGTGGCTTTTCTTCCATCTTTGCTGAATGGCGCACTACCAAAGAGGGTCATGGGGCATGTGGCAATTATCAGGAAACTATGATGGTTCCTTATCCAAAGAATATCATTAAAGTGCTTTACCAAAGTAGGGATAGTCTAAATGTTTGGAATACTATAGCCGAGGATGAAATTGATCCGAAAAAGGCTGAGATTACTAAGCCTAAGAAGGCAAAGGCTGAAACCATTAAACTGCAATATTCAGGAGATCCTTCTGTGAAGTTAGACATTGCTATTATCGCGGATGGCTATACTAAAAATGACAAGGAAAAGATGCTAAAGGATTTCGAAAGCTTTAAGAATAGTATCTTAAGTTGTTCTCCTTATGATAAAAACAAGGATAAGATAAATATCTGGGGAGTAGCTACAGTGTCTATTGAATCTGGGATTACGAGTCCTAATGATTCTATTTTTAAAAAGACTATTCTCAAGTCAAGTTTTAATGGAATTAATTCAGACAGGTATATATTGACTGTCGAAAACAAAACGCTTCAGGATCTTTTGGCTGACACTCCTTATGATCAGATTGTGATTATGTGCAACACTACTAAGTACGGTGGCGGAGGTATTTACAACTTCTACTGCACGGTGGCTGCCGGCAATAAAGTGGCTCCTTATCTTTTTCAACATGAATTTGGGCATGCTTTTGCAGGTTTGGCTGATGAATATTATACTTCCGAAGTTTCAGTAGAGAATTTTTATCCTTCTAAAATTGAGCCTTGGGAACCCAATATTACTACCTTAAGTAATTTTGCTGCTAAATGGAAGAGCATGGTTGCTGATAGCGTTGCCATTCCAACTAAAGTTGATGATAAATATATGTGTACGGTAGGAGTTTACGAAGGTGGCGGTTATATGGCCAAAAGTGTTTATCGCCCTTATATTGATTGCACTATGAAATCTGTTAAGATTAATGCATTTTGCCCGGTGTGTAAGCGATCGATAGAACAAATGATTGAATTTTATTCTCATTAAAAATTAATATCTATTTTTAATAAAGTGAAAGCCTCCGTCAATAGTTTGACGGAGGCTTTTTTTTAGGTCAAAACTATCATCAAATTTAAATATTTTCTTTTGTTTTTTTATATTTTTACCACTTTCGTGGAATGGATTGTAGGTAAATGTCAGGATTCTTATCTTTAATAAAGGTTTTTCTTTTTTGTTATTTAATCAAATTGTATTTTTAAAAATAAATTCTTATCTGCCGAAAGGCAAAGTGAATTAATTGATTAATTTAAATATCTTTTCAATAATAATTTTATTTAATAATATTAAAACTGATATCTAAAATCTAAATTCAGTTTTCTTTTTAAGCTCTATTTCTTTATCTTATAATAAATTTATTTTATATAAGATAAAGAAATACATAAGTATGACGCTTGTATTTATTGGAATGTAATTTGTTGTCATTGGAATGATTCATGTACTCTTTGGAATGACCCATGTACCCTTTGGAATGACCCATGTACTCTTTGGAATGACTCATGTACTCTTTGGAATGACCCATGTACCCTTTGGAATGGCATTTGTATCCATCGGAAAGTACTTTGTATCGCGATACAAAGTACTTTCCAAAGGGTACATGGGTCATTCTTATTAATTCTTTTTATTTATAAATAAACCATTTATATTAATAAATAAAACATTAATAATAATAAATAATACCATGATATATCAATTTAAATACACTACCTTTGCCGGAAATTGCTTCATACAACTAAATTAAAACAATTATCATGGAAAAAGCAGATACCGTTAAAAGAAACTTCAGGATGAGCGACCCAATAATGCTCTTACACGCAGAGGGTTCGCTCTTACAATTCATAAAAAATAAATCAGATTTCACAGTTAAATTTAATGATCTCAAAGATCCTTTTGCAGCCAATATGCAAGCAAAAATTGACTACTGTCGTACAATTGTGAGAGATGGAGAGAAGGTAACTGACCAAGTATGGGAAACTGAGGGCGTTCAAGTAGAAATTGAAAACGGAAGATATATTTTTCAGTATGTTTTGGGCTATTTATTGAATGCTCAACCAAAAGATGCTACCGCCAGAAAGAACTTTGGACAACCTGAATATAAGGCAGCAAGTCGCTCAGCAACTAAATTGCCCATTTTGTTAGAAAAAGCCTATACATTTGCAAATGAACCTATATTAAAACAAAAATTAATAGCTAAAGGGGCAACAGAAGCCGATATCTTAAGCCTGCACGACACCGGCAAAGCCATCACTAAGGCTTTGCAAGATCAAACATCGGTAAAAGGTGGAAGGACTGCAACTAAAGATGATAGGATTATAAGTTTAAATAATGTATGGGCAGATTATAGCTTCATCAGTGGCTGCGCAAAAACAGTTTACATGAATAACTATGCTATGTTACACGTATTTGTGCTATATCCTAAGGGTTAAAGGAAAGCAAAAGCTTCCCGCAAAGGGGAAAATAAAAATAAATAACATACAGCAGAGTACGAAAAGCAATCGGATTAGGTAGTTGACAATAAAAAAACCTTCACCAAATAAATGATGAAGGTCTTTAAAACATCGAGTACTTCAAGTACTTGAAGTATTTAAAGTACTTGAAGTGCTTTTTTCTTATTGAAGTACTATTTTCTTAGTATATGTTTTATCACCATCATAGATATTCATAAAATAAATACCTTTTTGCAATCCCGAAAGGTCAATTTCATTTAATAGCTGATGTTGTAAGTTAGCTTTTGAATATACTTTGCCGCCTAGCAAATTATATACATCCAAAGTCTGGATATTCGACTTCAAACCACTAATATATAGCTTCCCATTTGTAGGATTTGGGTAAACATTTATAGTATTATCATTTTGATATTTAGAAATACCGGTGCCGAGTGGATGTGATTTAAAATGAATTTCATCAACCTTAAGCACAGAGCCAACAAAAGTAAGCAAACTATCGGACCAGATCGAGGACATGATGTCTACAATAACTGTATCAGGAGCTTGACCTACGTTAAAAGGGATTTCGACATACTGATAAGTGGCAGCTGCAAGAAGATATTGCCCACCATACTGAAAAGAAGTGCCATTCTTTTTGAAATTAATACCAATCATAGCGGTATCGTTTGCAACAGGAGTGTATTTATAATAGAAAGCCAGGGTGTCAATTTGATTGGTAAAAGGCAGGCCACCTTGTTCGCTACAATTGTTACAATTACGTGGATAAAACCCTGTTGAAATCCAACCCGGCTGAGCAGCAGGATGATTGTTTTGACTCCCTGAAACAGTAGTTAGTTCCATAGCATAATTGCCTAGAACAGCATCAGTTGTTCTATTAAATCCTTGCCCGTTACGGCTATCTTGCAAATGCCATTTAGTAGGAACATAAAAGATTTGACTTTGCCATGATTCGAAATCACCGTTAAACATAGCAGGCTGACTACTTACACCTTTAAAAGAAATACTGTCGATAAACAAAGTGCTACCGGCTACACCATTGTTGACCATTACATTACTTGAAGTTGCAGCAAATATAACCGAATCAGGGGTAGAAGGCAAAGGAGGGTAAAAAGTGAAATCAAAAGGGGTATAAGTAGCATGAATACCACCTATTTTGAAAGCATAAGTTGCGATGTTGACTCCCGCCGAACTGAAAACAATAATAATAGTAGCAGAATCAGCAGAAGCTACATTGTATTTATAATACCCTCTGATGCCGGTGGGAGACTGATTGTAAGGCATTCCCCCTACCCAAGAAGTAGGATTACCATTGTTAGGATTAGTATTTAAAAAATACCCGAAAGCAGTATCCGTAGCACTAGCCTCGGTAACAAGTTTTACTGCATAATTACCATGATAGGCATCGGTAGTTCTGGTAACGTTTGCAGGAAGATTGAAGGTAAAGAATGCGTCAGAATTAGAAGAGTAATTGTAATTAAGAGGACTATTGATAGTGTCAATATTCCATTGTTCGAAATTCCCGTTTGGGATTGGGTTTTGCCCAAAAGTTGTGATAGCAATAAATGCTAAAACCAACAAAAGTAAATGTTTTTTCATTTTTATTAAGATTTAATTTGTTAATGTTTTGGAAATAATGTTTAAGATATATTACTTATACAATTAATATGCTAAATAGTTTCGAAATTGTATGTTTTTTATTGATTATTTCCAGATTGTTAATCTTTTTATTCTATCTTTGTATAATTATTTAAAAAGAGTTGGAATGAAAAAAAGTAGCATACTGTTATTAATAACAATTATAAGTATTAAAGTGTTCAGTTTAAGTTTTAGAGATACTGTTGATGAAAAAGATATAAATAAATTGTGGCTTGATTGTAAATTAGAAAAAGAAATACCATTTGTTGTTTTTAATACAGCTATAACAGCTTATAATAAAATGAATAATCTTAAGAAGAAAGATATTATCACTATTGTTGATTTCTCGAAACCATCAACAGAAAAGAGGTTTTATGTAATAAACATAGAAAGCAAACAGGTATTGTATAAAGATTTTGTTGCTCATGGTAAGAATACAGGTGAGAATTATGCTAAGAGTTTCTCCAATAAACCACAATCACTTAAAAGTAGTTTGGGTTTATTTATGACTGCTGAAACTTATCATGGCAAACATGGTTATTCCCTAAAACTTGATGGGCTCGAAAAAGAGAATAATAATGCCAGAGCAAGAGAAATTGTTATCCATGGAGCTGATTATGTAAGTCAGAAATTTATTGACAAGTATGGCCGACTTGGTAGAAGTTGGGGTTGCCCGGCTTTGCCTTTAGCAGTCTCAAAAGAGATTATTGATAAGATTTCGGGTGGTAGTTGCTTGTTTATATATGGAATAGATGAAACGCAAAAGAAAACTCTGAAGAAGTAGGTATCATTACTAATAAATTAATTGTAACTTTGCAATCAGATTTATCAATTATCTTCATTAAAATAAAATTGCTGATGTTTATAGCTTTGATACTAACTTTTATCAGTGCAATATTCTTTCCGGGGATAATTATTCGTACCAAAAGTATTGCGAGCGGACGGAAAGGAGCAGGTATTTTGCAGCCGATGAAGGATATATGGGTGCTTATGCACAAAGGGAATGTTTTTAGCAAAACAACGAGCATGATATTTAGGATTGCTCCCGTTATTAGTTTTGCAACGATATGTTCTGTTCTTTTAGTCGTCCCTTTCGGGAAATTAGGTTCAGTCGTTTCCTTCGAGGGCGACTTTGTTTTCTTTGCTTATATGTTGGCCTTAGGAAAGTTCTTTATGATAATCTCGGCTTTAGATACCGGAAGTAGTTTCGAAGGCATGGGTGCAAACCGCGAGGCATTATACTCGATGCTTGTAGAGCCTGCGTTCTTTATTTTGATCGCTACATTTACCTTGCTTACAGGTTATACTTCTTTTAGCAGCATCTTTTCTGCTGTTAACTTTAATCATGAAACCTATTTTATTATCGGCATAATAGCCTTCTATCTTTTCATTCAAATTGCAATGATAGAGAACAGCCGTCTGCCTGTTGACGATCCTAAAACACACCTTGAATTAACAATGATTCATGAAGTAATGATATTAGATAATAGTGGCTTTGATTTAGCTTTAATCCATTTCTCAACTGCTTTAAATTTCTCATTATATGGCTTGCTAATCGCTAATTGTATCTTCCCTTCGATACCTTATCTCTATCTTCAGTTTATTATATTCTTTGTAGTTCAGGTATTGTTTGCTATGGTTGTAGGTTATCTCGAATCGTTCCGTGCCCGCAACCGTATGATGCGCAATCCTCAGTTCATTCTCACACTGTCGTCTATAGCTCTGATAGGATTTCTTCTGGTATTAATTCTTCATAATCTTAAATAATTATTATGACACTGCTGATAATTATATTCGCCGTTACTTTAATCTATTTTAGCATTACCGAAAGGTTTAAAACCTATGCTATTCTGATAGGTTTGCAAGGCTTAATGCTGTTTGGTATTGCAATATTTAAGCTTACCAGCACCGACCTGCCTAACCTAATATTTATTGTATCCGAAACATTGCTCTTTAAAGGTATTATTGTTCCTTATTTATTATTTAAGATAATAAGAGAAAACAAGATTCATAAAGTTCACAACAAAGCTATTCCGGGTTTCTATTCTTTAATTTCCATTTCATTTGGGTTGTTGATGAGTGTTATACTTGCCAAGTCGTTAAACAATAAAAATGTAGACTTCTTATACTTCACAATCTCTTTATTCTCTTTATACACCGGCTTATTTCTTATCATCGGACATAAAAAGATATTCTCACACTTAATAGGATTCTTAATTATTGAAAACGCAGTATTCCTACTGTCAGTCGCAATCGGTAGTGAGATGCCTATGCTTATCAATACTGCTATCCTATTAGATATCTTTGTGAGTGTGCTTATCCTGGGTGTATTTTTAAATAAGATAGGGGACAAAATAAATGATTTTGAGTCGGAGAAACTAACTAAACTAAAGGATTAAAACTTATTAAAGATGCTGTTAATATATTTTATAATAACTATAATACTTGCTGTTGCGGTTGTCTTTGTCAACAACCGTACCTTTAGCAAAATGACAATGCTTTTGTTTGTTGCTATTCAAATTGCTTTTAATGTGTTTGCATTGCAACATTACAACAGTATAGAGCTTACTTATTTCACCTTCGATGCACCTGCTATAATATTTCTTACCATACTTTCAATTATACTTACAACCACTACTTATCATAGTTTAATTTATTTAAGAAGGGAATACAAGCGACGGTTCAATTCTTATATTGCTGCACTCATGGTTTTGTCTGCTTCCATTACGGGTGCATATCTTTCAAACTCCTTAACGGTTAACTGGATTTTCGTTGAAGCAACTACACTTGCCGTTGCAGTTCTTATATATCACGAACGAACTCAACAAGCTTTAGAAGCAACCTGGAAGTATGTTTTCTTATGTTCTGTCGGTATTGCTATGGCTTATATGGGAATATTATTCTTAAGTTCAACGGTTCATGCAACAGGTACTTCACGAATTACATATCAAAGCATGGCGGAGATTGTAGCCCATGCAAATCCTGTTTATCTTAAGATAACTTTTATCTTTGTTTTGATAGGATACAGCACTAAAATGGAACTGTTCCCGATGCATACTGTAGGTATTGATGCTAATTCAGTTGCTCCGGCACAGGTTGGTGGCTTTATTTCTTCAGTTATGGTAAATGTAGGTTTCCTATCTATATTTAGAGTTTATATTGTGCTTGCCAACAATGCCGAAGTTCTTCTTTGGATGAGTCATGTGCTGATGCTTACAGGAGTTTTATCTTTATTGGTAGCAGCAGGATATATGCTCAAATCAACACATAATAAACGTATGCTTGCTTATTCAACACTCGAAAACGTTGGTATCATTGCAATATCTTTAGGCGTGGGTGGCATTGGATACTATGCAGCATTTCTACATATAATCTTACATTCGTTCACCAAAGCCGGATTATTCTATCAGGTAGGGCAAAGCAAACGATATTTCCATTCATACGAATTAAATAAAGCAGGCAATTACTTTAAGCTCTTTCCTGCGGGTGCAATAGCATTGCTTTTAGGTTTGATTTGCATTACTGCATTACCTCCTTCAGGGATGTTTATTTCAGAATTCATGACATTTAAAGCTTTGATATCTTCGGGAAACTGGCTTGTCTTTATCCCAATGGCATTACTCTTAACCTTTGTAATGTATGCTTTGTTTGTAAGAATATTCCACTTACTATTTTCCGAACCACTGGATAAAACGAACTTATTAGAGCCGGTTAAAGTAAATCCTGTTGAAACAATATCTCAATATATGCTATTTGCAATAGTAATTTACCTTTGCTTTATCCGTCCGCCATTCCTTAACGATATTATTAACCAGGCTATAGCTGTAATACCCAAATAAAGATTATGAAGACGAATAGTTTTATAGCTGTTGAAAACAATACGGTAGTCAGGCTTGCTCAGATACCTGTAATTGATTATGCAACCTTCACCGAGAACGTTGACGAATTGTTAGCCGACAAAGCCAGGCATTGCGTTAGTTATTATGGCTACAATCA
>JBAXLO010000139.1:0-12429 GCA_037134755.1 Bacteroidota bacterium
GCGGAATGCCATTAGTTTGACCAAAAGACATAGCTTGAATATGCTTGTCAATAACATATTATTTACAATATATTTTATTATCTTTGCAAATTATTAAATGAAACTATTTATTATAGATTTCGTATTAGTAATAAATAGACACAACTTAAAAAGCAATACAATGATAGAACGAGACGAAGTTAACTTTAACATGCAAAACAATGTCAGGCATTTTATGAACAAAAATAAATCAATCTGGAATGGCAATCAGATTATTACTGACTGTATGCTAACACTTGACACTAACATCAAATCAATTCAGAACGCTACTAAAATGTTGTTGCGTGGCAAACAAGATATAACAGGATATAAGAAAAGTTTGCGAAAGGAATTAACTCCTTTAGTATTCATGATTAAAGAAGCCTTGCGTCTGTATTACCGTATAAATGGTAGCAGCGAAGATATGCAGGTGCTTATTTACCCAATATCTAAGCTTAAACTAATGACCGAAAACAATTTTTATGTGGAGGCTTGTCGTATCAGCAAATTGTCTATTACTTTGGCTACGGCCCTTGTCCCTTTGGGGATTACTCAAGTGATGATAGATAGGTTAAGGGATGGTCTCGAAGATTTTAATGTGCTTACTCCTCAAAGAGAAAAGCTGTCGAAAAAGAATGCTGCTTTTATAAAATTAATACCTGTTAAGATTAATGAAACACGTTTGATGTTTAAAGAAGTGCTAGATGCAATTATAAGTACCTTCATGCTTAGTTATCCGGAGTTTTACGATGGTTACAAACTGTCGCGCCGTAGGATTTTAAAGCCGGGTAAGCACAAACATTACACCGTTGAGATTGAAGGCAAACTTACCGATAATGAAACTTCAGTGGCTGTAAGTGATGTGATTGTGGTGGCAGGCAAAAAGAAGAAGACTGCAATAAGCGACATCAAAGGCATTTATAAAATAAAGATATATATTAAAGATGCGGACACTATTACGTTTTCGCACGAGGGCTATGAGACCAGTACTTTATATATACCAACTAAATATATTAATCATAAAGTTGTAGCAAATGCTAGTCTTATTAAAAGCTCAAACATAAGGATTAAGAAGATATAAAGGGTATGCAATCTTTTGGAATTAGATAACTTAAATTTAGAAATCTATACAATATATATAATAGTATAGACTTATTGCTTTTCGAAGCCTCTTCTAGCCATATCACCCCAACCTTTCTTTTTGTTAATAAAGTAGTCGAAATTACCTCTTATTGAGAAGAAAACAGTCATAGGATGGTAAAGAAAAGGTTCTACCCAAGCTGCAATAAGCATTCGGAAGATCTCTCTCTTTTTCTCGTATCTATGATAGGTTAACTCCTCGAATAAAATGGAATAGGTGGAGAAAGTTAAGGCAAATACGGTTATCAAACCAAGCAATAGTAAGAAAAACTGCCAGTTAATCTGTCCTAAAGCGGCCATAAAAGCGAAAAATAACAATCCGAAGAACTCAATAATTGGAGCTAGCCATTCAAAAAAGAACCAGAAAGGGAAACTAATTAAGCCCATTTTGCCATATTTGGGATTAAAAAATAGTTTTTTGTGCATTAACAAAGTGTCTATGTTACCACGTGTCCATCTATTTCGTTGACGACTCAAAATCCTAATACTATCAGGCGCCTCAGTCCAACACAAAGGATCGGGGATGTAAGCAACCCTATATTTCAGCTTATTATCAATCATATAAATACGCATACGAACCACCAACTCCATATCCTCCCCAACAGTATGGGCATAGTATCCACCACAATTAATAGCAATTTCGCGATCGAACATACCCAAAGCACCCGAAATAATCAGCAAGCCATCCAAATTACTCCATGCCATTCTACCCATCAAAAATGCACGGGTATATTCAAGAACCTGCATACGAGGTAGGAACTTCTTTGGCAACTTAACCTGTATAATTTGTCCTTCTCTGATAATACATGAATTAGCAATACGGATAACACCCCCCGTAGCAATAATCTTATCGCTTTTTTCTTCAAGGAATGGCTTCGCTAACTTCACCAAAGCATCCGACTGAATAATGGAATCAACATCAATAGCAACAAAGTAATCCTTTGAGGCTACATTCATTCCGGCATTCAATGAGTCGGCTTTACCACCGTTTACCTTGTCAACAACTATTAGCTTGTCGTATGATTTGTTCCTTGACTTGTAAATAGCTCTTACAGGTTGCGAATCCAAACGATGGATAACAGTATAATCAACAGCCTCTAAATCATAAGCCAAGATGATCTTCTCTAAACTATCATCCTTACTTCCATCATTAATAACCACAACTTCGTAATCATGATAATACAAAGACAAAAGAGCCCTAATGTTCTCAACAATAGTCTTACTCTCGTTGTAAGCAGGGGCTAAGATCGAAACAGAAGGGGCCAGCGGAGATGAAAGAATGACATTGTAATCAACAAAACTGTTCTTTCTTAAGTATTTTACAAGCGAAACAGCTGAAATAACAGCTAATACAATGTAAGAAAAAATAATTAGAATCGTATAAACTAAGATTACTCTTTCGACAATAAATTGTATGATACTTATAACATTCATCGTTAAATTCTTTTATCAAAAACATGATTAACTATAGAGACCAATTCTTCATCACCTGACTGAGTAAACTTCTTTAATTCAATCTGACCTCTTACACCCAAAGCAGCCATAGCTTTTGCAGCTTCAAGTTTAAATCTTTTATGATACCTGCCTTCTAAAATGTTCTTCAAAAAGTCTTTATTTGTATCATCAGGCAAAATTTGCATTGTTTTTAGGATAAGACTCTTAAACACTTCATCTGAATAATTGTAGATACGTCTTAAATCGGGCAAGCAATCAGAATAACCTACTTCACCAGCCGCCCTGATAGCCTCTGCCCTGATCTTAAGATTAGGATGTTCGAAGAAATTAACCAAGCGTGGAGCATTGGATATCTGCTTATAAATCCTAATCATTTCAAGCGCGAACAAAACTACTGATTCGTTGGAAACTCTCAGCCATTTATTGAAATCAGGCACTTCATAACCATTCCTTTGAATCAATACCTGAACATTTAAGTGCTCCCAACCTAAAAATGGCTTAGTTAGTTTATCAAGGAAATAGTATGGATTCTCTTCATTCAATTCTATCATCGCAATTTGCGCTTCCATTCGTACAATTTCATTCTTACTGTTAAGCATTTTCTCTATCTCATCCTTACTTTTAAATGCTTTCATTCTGGTAAGCTCACGGCAACCTTTAACTTTTATATGCCATCTTCTATCCCTTAACTTCCTTAGGGAATCTTTGTCGAGAGATGCATTAAAAAACAAGCTTCTTAGGTTTTCTAAAGCTTCACCCGACATGTCAAGGCTTAAGCGCATTATCTCATTTATAAGGATATTACGCTTAAAAGAAGAGCTAATGTTTTTCATCTGATTTAAAGCAGATATTTCCATGTCTGGATTAAATAAATATTCAGCCAATAAATTCTGGATCTCTTCTTCTAGCTTTTTAATTCTTCTATCTTTCCTATTCTTACGAATTCTACTTACAAAAACAATGATAGTTACCAACAAGAAATTAAATACAAGATAAAGTATCAGAATCAAAACTACAATACCTAGTACAGTCTTCAATCCATTATCAATAATTTGATTAAAATAAGATTTCTTTTTAGCGTCTTGATAATGGTATCGCTTATACTTCATCGTGTCCGAAGGCAAAACATTAATTGCATTACCAGGTCTTACATACACATCCTTACGGGAGTTATAAGTTTCGGTAATAGTAGCAGGTTGACGCTGGGCAACAGTTGTTTCAACTTGCTTAATAATGTTCTTTTTTATATCGGAAAGCACTTCATTATTTGCATGATATATGATAAGATCCTTTTTTATAACCGGATAGTATCTTTCTCTATATCTTGGAGCATTAATCGCCTTGGTAACCTTTGGCGGAGTGTAGCTTATTTGCTTTTTATACTGCTCTTTCCTTACATAAGTTTTAACAACTTTCTTATACTTAAGTGGAGCTACATTTTGCGTAGTAATAATTGAACTAGTACGTTGGTTATTTAAGTAAGCTACTATAAAACCTATTCTTCTTCCATTAACATTTGATAATTTATCACAATATTGCTTAGCATCTGTATAGGTAGTAAAATTGCCTATGGTGTATCGATACCATTCTCCTACCTCAATGTTAATATTCTCGTTGATATTTAAGATATTCCTAAGAGAGTCTAAAGAAATATTAATCTTTGATGCCCCAACCTGAACCCGATAAGTAAAATTGTGACTTACAAACGTTTTCTGATAAGGTAAGACTTGTCTTTTAGTATATTTATACTTAATTACAGGTGTGTGTGTGATAATAGTTTTCGATACTTTTGTATTGTCTTTGAATACCACAACAAAAGCCCCTTTAATATTATTTCTTTCTACAAGTAAATCTTTATATTTTGATGCTTCTTGATAAGAATTAAAGTTACCTACAGAATACTTATACCATCCATTTGAAGAGTCTTCTTTTACCTCTTCGGTAAGCTTATAATAACTGGCGATAGTATCTTTTTCAATTCTTTTATTTAAGGATGCGGCAATTTGAACCCTATAGATAGTCCCATTGCTTTGAAAGTAATTTAAAATATTACTATAATGATAAGCAAAGAAAATAACTATAAAGCCTATAATTAAGCTAGTTCGATAAACATTTTTGCTATTTATTGCCAATGTATTAGTTTTCTTTTTACAACTAGCAAATATAACTCCAATTAAGGGATGCTTTCTTCTTTATTTTCAGTATTTATAAACACCCAATTGTTAATAAGACTTTCGGGTTTTTGAATGGTATTTTTCATTCATCAATCAAGATTTTCATGTCTTATATCAAATTAAAATACTTTTTATTAAAATCTTTATATAAGTAAATCAAATTAAAAAAATCAAGACATATTGAAGGTAACTGTTTAATATGTTATACTATATTAGGATAATTATTAAAATTATTCTTAAAATTACTTTAAAATAAAAAGTATAATTTTAATAAGTCAATAAAATATATTACCTTTGTAAACATTATTTAATAATAAAATGAAAAAAAAGATTATCGTTTTAACAGGAGCCGGCATAAGTGCAGAAAGTGGAATACGCACATTTAGAGATAGCGGCGGATTATGGGAAGGTCACAATATTGAAGATGTTGCAACCCATGAAGCATGGGAAAGAAACCCTGAAATGGTTCAGGAATTTTACAACCAACGAAGAAAACAACTCTATGAAGTAGAACCTAATGCTGCTCATTTAGCTTTAGCAAGGCTAGAAGAAAAATATGATGTTCAGATTATAACTCAAAATGTTGACGACTTACACGAAAGAGGTGGTTCTTCAAAAGTGTTGCATCTTCATGGCGAACTCAAGAAATCAAGAAGCACTGTAAACGACAATTTAATCTATGACATTAAGGGCTGGGAACTTAAAATGGGTGATCTTTGTGAGAAAGGCTCTCAGTTAAGACCCCACATTGTGTGGTTCGGAGAAGGAGTTACTGAAATTGAAAAAGCAACCGACATTGCCAAAAAAGCCTATATTTTTATCGTAATCGGCACTTCAATGAACGTATATCCTGCAGCTGGTTTGCTCGAAAGCATTCCTTACTTTGTTACTAAATACTTTATTGATCCTAATGCAAAGGACAATTACAATGTTAGTAATCTTACTATAATAAAAGAAAAAGCCGGTATTGGTGTTCCTCGTTTAGTTGACGAACTACTTGCCAAAGTTTAAGACATATACTTTATCACAAAACTATCTTTTTTTTATTTTAAAATAAATCATGCAATCTCTGAAAAGACTTATATTATAGATTGCATAAGGTAATTCTATTGCATTGTCAAGCATATTATCTTTAAAATTCCTCATTAAATAGCTCTTAATTGACAAAAAATAACTAATTTTGCAAACTATGGAAACAGTAGTAAGCGGTGTTCGCCCAACTGGCGAATTACATTTAGGAAATTATTTTGGTGCGTTGCGCAACTTCATAAAGATGCAACATGAGCATAACTGTTATTTTTTTATAGCAGATTATCATTCATTAACAACACATCCAACACCTCAGGATCTTCATGGCAATGTAAAAAGTGTATTGGTTAACTACCTTGCAGCCGGCATTGATCCTGAAGCAGCAACTATATATATTCAAAGCGATATGCCTCATGTTGCAGAGCTTTATCTTCTATTGAATATGAATGCATACATAGGTGAATTGGAAAGAGTAGCTTCTTTTAAGGAAAAGATACGTACACAACCAAATAATGTTAATGCTGGACTTCTTACATATCCTACTTTAATGGCCGCAGATATCATTATACATAAAGCTACTAAAGTGCCGGTTGGGAAAGATCAGGGACAACATCTGGAGATGACACGCAACTTTGTAAATCGTTTTAATCGACTTTATAATATTGAATATTTTCCTGAACCAGTTGCTTTTAATTTTGGAGAAGACCTAATAAAGATACCTGGATTAGATGGTAGTACAAAGATGTCGAAGTCAGATAACGAAAACAGTTGTATTTACTTATCAGATACTCCAGAAATGATAAGAAAAAAAGTAATGAAGGCTGTTACTGACTCTGGCCCAACTAATCCTATGCTAGGTAAAAGTCAATATATCATTAATCTTTTTAATATTATGGCTGCTGTATCATCAAAGGAAACTTTAAATCACTTTGAGGAGTTATATAATACATGTAGTATAAGATATGGAGACATGAAGAAACAACTTGCAGAAGATGTTATAGCATTTACAGCTCCATTTAGAGAGAAAATTATAGAACTATCTTCAAATAATGAATACTTAAGAAAGGTTGCAAAACAAGGGGCAGAAAAGGCAATAGAAAGTGCTTCAAAAACAATTAATGAAGTTAGAGAAATAATAGGATTTAAACCATTTTAAGCAATAACTGTTATTAGATAATGGCAAAAACAAGTAATCAATCTATATTCTTCGAGATCTTATTAAAACTAGGTGTTATCTTTTATCTTTTAGGGATATTTGATAATACATTAGGGCTATTACATGGAGTTCAAAATAGTTTCTGGGAACCAGTTTTAAGAGTAGTTTTAATAGTTTTTTTTATTGGATTAGGATTAATTACAGTTGCTTTAAGACGTGAGAACTTCAGAAGCTTCGCATTTTTATTAATATTTGTAATAAGCGCTTTAAAAATATTCACAACCTTTGCCAGTAATGGCTTCGACCTCGACGATATACCTACCTATACCTTATTAATGGTAGTTTCGATATATATTCTTTATAGAACTTCTGAACATTCGCATTCCAGAAGGAGATAATCTAAAAACAACACAAAATAATATCAATAAAATTTGATAGACAATACCGATAAACAAGAAACAGCTGTATTAGTTGGTTTAATTAGAAACAATCAAGACATTATTAAGGTTAAAGAATACCTTGATGAGCTTGCTTTTCTGGTTGATACAGCAGGAGGAATAGCTGTAAAAAGCTTTATTCAGAAATTAGACAGACCCGACACCAAAACTTTTGTTGGTTCAGGGAAACTTGAAGAAATAAGAGAATACGTTAATGCTGAAAAGATAAGTTTAGTAGTTTTTGACGACGAACTAACTCCTTCTCAACTTAGAAATATCGAAAAAGTATTAGAATGTAAGATACTCGACAGGACTAATTTAATATTAGATATATTTGCCAGCAGAGCACATACTTCTCATGCCAGAACTCAGGTAGAGCTAGCACAATATCAGTACTTATTACCAAGATTAACACGAATGTGGACGCATTTAACCAAACAAAGAGGTGGTATGGGTATGCGTGGTCCCGGGGAAAAGGAAATAGAAACAGATAGACGTATTATCAGAGATAAAATTTCTCTCTTAAAAGAAAAGTTGGTTGATATAGATAAACAAATGACTACCCAACGTAAGAACCGTAAAGAATTAGTTAGGGTTGCTTTGGTTGGTTATACTAATGTAGGCAAGTCAACTATAATGAATTTGATTAGTAAATCGGAAGTATTTGCTGAGAATAAACTGTTTGCTACACTTGACACTACTGTTAGAAAGGTTGTAATAGAGAACCTTCCTTTTCTATTAACGGACACAGTAGGTTTTATTCGCAAACTGCCACATGATTTGGTTGAGTCATTTAAATCAACACTTGATGAAGTTAGAGAAGCAGATTTACTGATACATATTGTAGATATTTCTCATTCTGATTTCGAAGAACAGATAAATGTTGTAAAACAAACGTTAAGTGAAATTAAGGTTGGCGATAAACCAACTATCACCATCTTTAATAAAATTGATGCTTATAGTTTTATTGAAAAAGAAGCTGACGATTTAACACCTTCTACAAAAGAAAATCTATCCTTAGAGGAACTTAAAAAGACATGGATGGCAAAAGAAAACATGCCTGCTTTATTTATTTCAGCTAAGCAAAAACAGAATATAGATTCTTTTAAAGAGATGCTTTACATTGAGGTTAAGAAAATACATAGCATCAGATATCCTTATAATAGTTATCTTTACGATAATAGTTATTCTCAACAATAATACACAATTTACATGGAAAATTACGATGTAATTGTAGTAGGTGCCGGAGCAGCAGGTATGATGGCTGCAGGAAGAGCTGCTGAGAAAGGTGCTAAGGTATTGTTAATAGAGAAGATGAGCCAACCCGGACGTAAACTCCGCATTACCGGAAAAGGTAGATGTAATTTAACTAATGTTGCTCCGATGAGAGAGTTTATGGAGCATGTTGGTGATAACTGGAGATTCCTTAAACATTCGTTTAACACTTTCTTTTCTACAGAATTGATAGAGTTTTTCCAGTCAAAGAAGGTTGATATTACTGTTGAGCGTGGTGGAAGGGCCTTCCCTACCAGCGAGCTTGCAGGTGACATATTTACAGCTTTAGTAAGATGGGTTGAACGCAATAAAGTTGAAATTAAAAAAGAGTTAAGAGTCGAGAGATTAATTATTGAAGATAGTATTATTAAAGGTGTTGAAGTTTATGGAGGCAAAAGCTATATTGCTGATAAAGTTATTGTTGCTACGGGAGGCGCTTCCTATCCTGCAACAGGCTCAACCGGCGATGGATATAAGTTAGCATCTGAAGCCGGGCATACTATTATAAATGTCAGACCGGCACTTGTCCCTTTAGAAACCGCAGGGAGTATTGCTCCTCAATTACAGGGTTTAAGCTTAAAAAATGTGAAGGTAAATGTGTGGATGGATGGCAAGAAACAAGGCGATGCTTTTGGTGAGATGATGTTTACGCATTTCGGTTTAACCGGGCCTATTATATTAACTTTGAGCAGGAGATTCTCTCAAGAAATTTTCGACAAGAAACCACTTATTTTCTCTATTGATTTAAAGCCTGCTCTTGATGATCAGAAGCTGGACAACCGTCTTTTAAGAGACTTGAATGAACATGGTAAAATGAAGTTCCAATCTGCATTGAGGTTGTGGTTACCCGGCAAACTTGCTGATATCGCAGCAGTAATCTTAAATATTTCAGAAGAAAAACTTTGTAATCAAATATCGGCTGAGGAAAGGAAACGTATTCGATTGTGGTTAAAAGACTTTAAGTTTACCGTTACCGGTTCGCGTCCATTTGCTGAAGCTATTATAACTTCAGGTGGTGTGGATGTTAAAGAGATTGATCCTAAAACTATGCAATCTAAGATAATAAAAGGCTTGTATTTTGCAGGCGAAGTGATGGATCTTGATGCTGATACTGGCGGTTATAATCTACAGATAGCCTTTTCTACTGCCTGGCTTGCAGGCGAAAGTTGTGCTACGGCTATCTAACAACAAATCTTCAGCAACAAATTAATCTTCTACAATAACTGCATCCTTAAAACGCCTATGGATGCGATGCAATATTTTATCAGCCTCTTCTTTAGTAGCATAAGGGCCACTAACAACCTTATACAATGGTTTGCGCTTATGAGTAGCTTTACTAATCTTAGCCTTCAATTCGTATTCATTTGCAACTTGCTTAACAATCTTATTAGCTGTTACTTTCATCTTAGTACTTGCAATTCTTACATAATAGTTTAAATAGCCTTTTATAATAAGAGAGTCGCGGATGCTATTATTTTCGGGGATGATGAGCGTGCTATCAATCCTTTGGTTATTATACATTTCGAGATAGCTACTGTCCAATAACTGTAGCGTTACTTTGCCTACACCCGAGCGAATAATGTCCAATTGCTTGGCGGCAATCAACGAAAGATCAATAACATTCTTCCGCCTAAATCTATCGTTAATGCGCACAATTACCGATTTGTTATTTGCACTATTAGTAACTCTAACTAAGGATTGTAGAGGAAAACTCTTGTGGGCAGCAGTATATTTAAGGGCGCTGTATCTTTCGCCACTATAGGTTTTGCTATGGGTAAATTTCTTACCATAATAGGTTGCTCTTGCTTTATATACAGGGTTTTTCTTACCAAAAGAAAGATGGCTTATCAAAAGTAAGGCGATAAATATAGTAACAAATCTCATTAAACGTATATTGGTTTATAAAAATTTAAGCATAGTTACTTAATATAACAATTTAAGAAGAGAATGTTCAACAATTAACAACTTCTTTTTTGTATTTATCCTTATATTTAGATCCGAAGTCATGGTTTAAATATAAAAGAAAAGAAGAAGCATTACTATAATTAAGCATTAAAAACAAAACCCTAAATGAATTCGTGGTAACAAATAAAGACCTCTTACAAAAAAATAATTATCATCTGATTTAGGAGGTATTGGTGTTCGGTACGAGTAAAATATACCAAAACCTATATCAAATTTCACAATACGTGAAATATCTAAGACAGTTCCCATCATGACACCTAACCCAAATCCTTTAACTTTACTGAATTGTCCTGAAGGATCTTCATTATTATATTTATTTTGTTGATATCTAAAAAACAAACTAACATAAGGGATATGATTTTCTGTGTAATAATATTTAACTCCCGGACGAATTGAATAAACATCAGTTTTATTAAATGCATTATCTGAACAAATACTACCAACGAGTTCGTAAGAATAGTGTTCGTTTATTCTTCTTTCGTAACCTAAAGAAACTATTCCAACACCAGATTCTGGCCCAAAGACCAGAAAGCCGGCAATCTTTATAATATTATTGGGAACGCTGTTTTTGAAAGGTTTATCTATAACACCATCTATTATATTTACAGTATTTTTGCGTAAGGTAGTTGTATCCTTATTTACAGTTAATATAACCTCCTGAGCATTCATCAATAAAGGAAGAAGAAATATTGATAAGAAACATAAAAGTGTTTTCATAAAAAATATTTTAATAATACTGATTTTAGAATCTAATATTTGGTAAAATTACTTTATTATTCAATACAAAAAACAAAATCTATTTTAAAAACAAAACCCTAAATGAATGCGTGGCAAAAGATGAAAGCCTTTTGCAAAGATGTAAGCATCATCAATTTTGCGAGGAGTGGGTGTACGGTAGGAGTAAAATACGCCAACACCAATATCAAGTTTTACAACGCGTGAGATATCAATAGTACTTCCCATCATACCACCTAAACCATAACCTGTTACCGTATAATCAGGGTTTAAAGGATCTTCATTAGTATATGTATTTTTCTGGTATCTTAAAAATAGACTTACGTAAGACTTATGCTCTTCATTATAATAATATTTAACTCCCGGACGAATTGAAATTACTTGAGTAGAAACATTAGAACCTACTTTACTATAACAACCAACAAGTTCTAACGAATAGTGCTCATTAAGTTTTTTCTCATAACCTAAAGATAAAATCACTACTCCAGATTCAGAACCAGGAAATAAGAAGCCCGAAATCTTAACTGTATTTTTAGGAAGAATGTACTTATGAGGATTATATTTAATATTATTTGCAGAATTGCCTGATTGTTTATTTATTACAAGTGAATCTGTTTTTAAAACAGGCTTCACATCCTGGCCATTCATCATTAAAGGGATTAGAAATATTAAAAAGAAGAATGGTATTATTCTCATGAATAGAGTTTTAATTAAAAAGAATTTAATTTAGATTTTTTCTGCAAATATACGATTTAATTCATTAAGAATATCTTTCATCCAAAACTTAATAGCTTTTTAACATTGTTTGCTACCGATATTTATCCCTTTGCGGGAAATGCTTTTATATTTACAACTTCAAGTACTGTAAGTATTTCAAGTACTCCAAGTACTCTTAAAGACATACTGCAAATAATAGGATTTGATTTTACATTGTGAATATATTCAGCATGCAAATTATGGTATTAATATTTTGTATAGATCGTTACTATCCCCTTTGCGGGAAATGCTTTTATATTTACAACTTCAAGTACTGTAAGTATTTCAA
>JBAXLO010000140.1:0-12409 GCA_037134755.1 Bacteroidota bacterium
CTAAAGCAAATGCTTTAGTAAGTATTGATGTATTAAGATGACCTAAAGCAAATGGCTGAGCAAGTATTGATGTATTAAGATGACCCAAAGCAAATGCTTTAGCAAGTATTGATGTATTAAGATGACCTAAAGCAAATGGTTGAGCAAGTATTGATGTATTAAGATGACCTAAAGCAAATGCTTTAGTAAGTATTGATGTATTAAGATGACCTAAAGCAAATGGTTGAGCAAGTATTGATGTATAATACTAAGGTCAACCAAATAATTTGTTAGTTCCCTTTATTTCGACTTTTGTCCCTTTTTTTACTTTGCCTGCATGTGAAGCGACAACTTGAGGCAAACGAAAAATAGTCTTAAATATATTCTTATTACTACCTGTAAATTAAGATGTTTGATGATTGTAAATAATGATGTGTAAAAACGATTTCGTTTTAATATCATAAGATCTTCTTGTTTTTATTGAGCAATTAGACTTTTTATTGTAAAAACACACCTTCATTTTAAGATAATAGGATGTATTTATTTTATCTAATCTAAACAATTTCAGTATCCCTTTTTGATATATACTGTCCCATATTAATACATTTATAACTTTATTAAAATATTTAATACATTATATTAGAATTGAAAAAAGTTAATATCACTACCTAAAATATTTTATCTTTAGATAAAAAACATATTTTATTTCAACAAATTAATAAAAGAAGTGTTTAATTACTTAAAATAACTTAATTTTGCAGGATAATTAACAATACATGGATTTAATTAAAGTCAAAGACAAAGAGTTCTCATTATTCATTGATTCTGACAAAATACAGGAAGCAGTTGCTAAAGTTGCAGAAAAAATAAATACGGACCTTAAGGGAAAAGACCCTCTATTTATAGTAGTATTGAACGGCGCATTTATGTTTGCTTCCGATTTATTTAAATTATTAACTATTGATTGTAGTATTACTTTCGTAAAGTTGTCCTCATATAGTGGCACAGATACTACAGGCAACGTTAAGCAGCTAATAGGTTTAAATGAGGATATTAAAGGAAGAGTAGTAGTAGTGGTCGAAGATATTATAGATACCGGCATAACTATCGAACATCTTCTGGAAGAACTAAATAAACGTGAGCCTGCTGATATTAAAATAGCATCTATGCTGATGAAACCTGATAAGTTTAACAAAGGCATTGCATTAGATTATATAGCTATGGAAATACCTAATGACTTTATAGTAGGTTATGGATTAGATTATGATGGATATGCACGTAATCTACCACATATTTATAAGATAGCATAAGAAGTACTTGGAGTACTTAAAGTGCCTTGAGTACTTAGAGTTAATGAATTTTATAATGAATAAAACAATTTGGTGATTTAAAGGGACTTTACAATATACAAATTAATACAAAAACACATGCTGAACATTGCTTTATTTGGTCCTCCGGGAGCCGGAAAAGGGACACAATCAAAACTTCTGATTGAGAAATATAACCTTACTTATATAGCTACAGGTGATATTTTGCGACAAGAGATTACATTAAAAACACCTCTTGGAATGGAAGCTAAAGACATTATTGATCAAGGGGGACTTGTCTCTGATGAGATAATAGTTCAGATTATTGAGCATAGGATTCAGATGAACCCTGATGCTAATGGAATTTTGTTTGATGGGTTTCCCCGAACAGTTGTTCAGGCATATATATTAGAAGGTCTACTCTTAAAGATGAACACTTCACTACTTTGTATGTTAAGTCTCGAAGTACCCAGAGAAACCCTGATATACCGTATGGTAGAACGAGGAAAAGTATCCGGTAGAAGCGATGATAAAGCAGAAGTTATTGAAATAAGGTTACATGAATATGAAGAAAAGACAGTTCCTGTTGCTGAATTCTATAGTCTTAAAAAGAAATTTTATCCTATAAATGGAGTAGGACGCATTGAAGATGTATTTAAACGCTTATCGAAAGTTGTTGTAAAGAACCTCGAAAATGTTTGGTTGAATATAGTTCTTTTTGGTCCTCCGGGAGCAGGAAAAGGTACTCAAGCTAAGAAGCTTGCCGAAAAGTATAATCTTATTTATATTTCTACCGGCGAACTATTAAGAAGAGAAATAGAATGTGGTACTGATATGGGGATCATAGCTAAGAAGTATATGGAAGCCGGTGATATAGTTCCTGATGAAATAGCAATACGTCTGATAGAAACTAAGATAAAGATGCATCCTAATGCCAAAGGCTTTATATTTAAAGGATATCCTAGTACGATAGTTCAGGCTTATATTCTGGATGGTTTGTTAAGAAGATTAGATACAACAGTTACTAGCATGATTGAAATATCATCTACTACACTACAATCTATGAAACGATTATCAGCAAGAGCTAAAACTGAAAAGGCAAGAGTTTACGACAAGGATCCTGAAATTATTATTCATCGTTTAGAAGTTTATGAAAAGAAAGCTACCCTAGTAGCTGAATATTTTCAGAAACAAAATAAATTCTGTTCGGTAAGTGGTGATGGAAGCACTGATGAGGTGTTCGATAGATTATCTGTACAGGTTGAGAAAATATTTAAGAATGTAAGATAATAAGAAGTACTTGGAGTGCCTTGAGTACTTAAAGTACTTGAAGTTTTAAGAATTTATCTTGTTATTTTACATAGTTCGCACAAACTATATTCATTTGTTAGTTTAATTTTGTATATTTGCTCTTTATTTTAATGTGTGATTTATGATACTAAAAGTAATTATTATCTCTTAATTATCTTATAGTTATTAAAGAACAATAAATTTAAAGAACTATTTATGCTACATATAATAATAACAGGTGCACCGGGCTGTGGTAAGGGGACGCAATCTATTAACATAGCTCAGAAATATGATCTTATACATATTTCTACAGGAGATATTTTAAGAGAAAGAGTAGAGGAGCATACTGCTATTGGAGATTTAGTTGAAAAGTTTATTAACAAAGGATATCTTGTCCCTGATGATATCGTAAATAATGAATTTAATCTTAATACGATGAAGTATCAGAATGTAAAAGGATTTTTATATGATGGATACCCTCGTAATATATCTCAGGCTAAATATCTTGATGAGATACTTGAAGCAAACAATAGAAAGATATCTTTAGTACTGTCAATGGATGTAGAGGAAGAAGAATTATATAAAAGAATACTCCATCGGTCAATGAAATCAAGCCGTACAGACGATACGGAAGAAGTTATTAAAAATAGAATAGATATATATCGTCAACAAACAGTACCTTTGCTGAATTATTATGACGACCGAAAAAAGCTATACCATATAGATGGAATGGCTGCAATAGATGTTGTATTCGGAAGGTTTTCAAAAGTTATAGACGATTATATTAAAAAGAATTTCTAAATGTCAGGATCAAATTTTGTAGATTATGTAAAGATATTTTGCCGTTCCGGTAAAGGAGGGGCAGGATCAAGACACTTTAACCGTAGTAGAAGTAACCCAAGAGGAGGCCCTGATGGTGGCGACGGAGGTAGAGGTGGTCATGTTATTGTTAGAGGCAATAAACAATTTTGGACATTGCTTCATTTAAAGTATACTAAACATATCCATGCTGATGATGGCGAAAGCGGTGGTTCAAGTCTTAGTACCGGTAAAGAAGGTAGGGATCAGATACTACAAGTCCCATTGGGAACTATAGTAAGAGATGCTGAAACATTCGAGCAAGAATGTGAAGTAACTGAAGATGGACAAGAAGTGATTATAATGAAAGGTGGTAGAGGTGGTCAAGGGAATGATCATTATAAATCACCAACAAATCAAGCACCACATTATGCACAACCCGGCGAACCAAGAGTAGAAGCCTGGAAGATACTTGAACTAAAACTTCTTGCCGATGTAGGTTTAGTGGGTTTTCCTAATGCAGGTAAGTCAACACTGTTATCTGTTGTCTCAGCTGCTAAGCCTGAGATTGCCGATTATCCTTTCACTACATTAATACCTAATCTTGGTATAGTAGGTTATTATGATGATAAATCATTTGTAATGGCTGATATTCCTGGTATAATAGAAGGTGCTTCTGAAGGCAAAGGTTTAGGTTTAAGATTTCTTCGTCATATTGAACGTAATTCGTTACTACTATTTATGATTCCAGCTGATGCTAAAGATATCAAAAAGGAATATAAGATATTACTAAATGAATTAAAGCAATACAATCCCGAATTGATTGACAAAACAAGACTTCTGGCCATTACTAAAACTGATTTGCTGGACGATGAATTAATCAAGATGATAAAGAAGACACTGCCCAGAACATTACCTCATGTATTTATATCTTCATTGACAGGCAAGGGTATTCAAGAACTTAAAGATTTAATCTGGAAGAATCTTAATGTATAGAAAAAGTACTTGGAGCACTTAAAATACTTGGAGTACTTAAAGTTGTAAATAAAAAAGAGGTTGCCGATGATTAGGCAACCTCTTTTTTATTTACAACTTTATAAATTAATCCATATATGGATATTTATAATCTGTAGCGGGCATCAATGTTTCTTTAATAGTTCTAGGGCTAACCCATCTTAATAAATTTAAATGACTTCCGGCTTTATCATTTGTACCGGATGCTCTTGAACCTCCAAATGGCTGCTGACCAACCATTGCTCCCGAAGGTTTATCATTTATATAGAAGTTACCGGCTGCATATCTCAATGCTTTACAAGCGCGAACCATAGCATATTTATCATTACTAAAAACAGCTCCGGTAAGTGCATAAGGAGATGTGTTATTACAAATTGTCAATGTTTTTTCAAAATCCACATCATTATAAACATAAATAGTCATAACTGGGCCAAAGATTTCTTCTTCCATAGTAATAAAATGAGGGTCTTTAGCTACTATAACAGTTGGTTGTACAAAATAACCTTTTTCTTTGCTACCTGTTCCACCGGCAATAATTTCAGCATCGTTACTCTCTTTAGCTTTATTGATATAGCTCATAATATTATCATAAGAAGCTTCATCAATAACGGCATTCACAAAATTATTAACATCTTCTACTCCACCAACTTTTATAGTTGAAATCATATTAAGAACTATTACTTTTACTTCTTCCCAAATAGATTTAGGAATATATGCACGTGATGCAGCCGAACACTTCTGACCTTGATATTCAAATGCTCCTCTTACAATTGCGGTAGCTAATTCCTGTGGATTAGCTGAATTATGTGCAAATATAAAGTCTTTTCCACCTGTTTCGCCTACAATTCTAGGATATGATTTATAAATCTTTATATTTTCGGTTACTTGTTTCCACAACTGATTGAAAGTTTTATTTGAACCTGTAAAATGTATTCCGGCAAGGTCTTTATTCTTCATAACTACATCACTTATAACCGAACCTTTACCAGGAACAAAGTTTATAACTCCATCAGGCATTCCGGCTTCCTGCAAAACTTTCATCAGATAATAATTAGAAAGCAATGAGTTAGTAGCTGGTTTCCATACGGTAACATTTCCCATAAGGGCAACCGAAGTGTTTAAATTTGAAGCAATGGCAGTAAAGTTGAAAGGAGTTATCGAATAAATAAAGCCTTCCAAAGGGCGATACTCCAAACGATTGATAGTTTCCTTTTCGGAAGTTGGTTGCTCACTATAAATTATACTTGCGAAATAAACATTAAAACGTAAGTAATCAATCACCTCACAAGCTGCATCTATTTCTGCCTGAAAAGCGTTTTTATCCTGACCTAACATAGTTGCGGCATTTATCAGGTAACGATACTTTTTAGAGATCAACTCTGCGGCTTTAAGCATTATAGCTGCACGTTCGTCCCATGGTAAAGTTTGCCAGCTCTCTTTAGCACACAAAGCGGTGTCTATTGCCATTTGCACTTCCTTTTCTGTAGCTTGATGATAAGTAGCCAATACATGTTGGTGATCATGAGGCATTACCACCTTGCCCATTATTCCGGTTCTTACTTCTTTTCCTCCTATTATCAATGGTATTTCTATTTGCAGATTAGATTGTCTTTCTAATTCATCCATTAATAATTTACGTTCTTTACTTCCTTGCAAGTATGAAAATATAGGTTCGTTTGTTGGTTCTTTAAAATTAAAAATTGCGTTGTTCATTTTTTTAAAATATATTATATTAAATTAGTAATTAAGTTATTTAAGCGAAATGCATAATTATACAATTCGTCTGCAAATGTAATTAAAATTTCTTTATACAGTCTATTTTTATAAAAATAAGCATCCATTTGCAGTTTATTTTACTTAATTGGATTATATAACAAACGAATCAAGGTTTTAACTTTGAAAAAATTAAAATCTTAATTTATTAGATGTAAGAAAAGTTGTAGAAAAGCCTATCTAATTTGTGATTTTTGAATAAATTTCTTTAATATTTCTTTATGTATTAACCCTGGCATTTATGCTTGGGGATTTTCGACAACTAAATATTTTGGCTTTAGCCATGACTTATTATTTTGAATTTATTAGTGCTAAAGCCACTTTTTATGTGTATCTCTTAGCCCCTAGCATTTATGCTAGGGTTAATGGACAGAGTTTAAAATTATTTTTCGTGAGATTTTAATTCTTCTAAAACTCCTTTTAAAATAAAATCAATCTGATATTTATATTTTTTATAATTATTCTTTAATGATGGATTAGTTTTAAAGAATATTTTCTGATAGTTATATTTATTTAATATTGGCTTTGGTGGATTTTTATAAACAGTCATAGCTGTAAATTCTCTATTTTCGTAAGGATTTTTTGCTCCGTAATATCTATTGTTTATAAAACCCCAAGTTAAATCATTTAATAGATCTTTATTCTTTCCTATTCTTTTAAATACTAATTCGGGATATTTTACAAATAATCTTTCCAATGCAAAACTTCTTTCTTCCTCGCATGAACCATCTGTAAACTTCATATATCTTAGATAATAATCAACACCTAGGCTATCACCATATTTTATACATATATCTGAGAATACTTTTGTGAGACTATGTGAAACATAGGAAGCTTTATTAACTACACTATCAATACAATCAACATAGTTAAGTTTATAAAGTTCTTTAGTGATTATCCAACTTTTATTAATATCATTATTTGTAATTGGTTTATGTTTTAAGATTTTTAGAAGTTTATCAAACTTTGATTTACATGTATTACATTGTTGTCCTTCTGAAATAAAACATGTTGTAAGAAATATTGTAAATATTAATAATATTTTTTTCATGTTATTTTCTTATTAAGTATTGATATAATATTAAAAAAACTCACTACAAAAATACTAATAATTATCATCACTCAAATTTTATTTTAATCAACCAATTTTATCCTTTTCAGATAATTAAAATACTCTTCTACACTTAAAGTATCTTTATTAGATTGTAAATTATTTAGGAGTTCTTTTTTTATTTTATTCAAATTCCTTTTAGTTTTTAATCTTTTAATGAATAGGATATAACCAATTATAAAAACAATCCAAGTATAAACATTTCCCACAGGAATAATAATAAAGCTTAATATTAAAAAGATATATTGCTTATACCAACTTTGATGATAATGGTTAATATCAAATTCATATCCGGTTATTTGTTCAGGAAATAGATTCTCGTTAATCATTTTCTTTTTATTTTAAAAACTCACAACAAAATTACTAATAATTATCCCTTCCTCAATTTATTTTACAATCTAATTTCTGTTTCCATAAATAAATAATCACAAGAGTATTCTTATTTTGTATTTACAAAACATACATAATATACATGTGTAAGAAAGATGTAAATGCATTATACTTAAAATACAAATAGCCATCAAAATTATTTTGGAGGAGTACATTTATTTTTGGAACGTCCCCACGACTTCGATTTGTCATACTTTTTTAACGAGAACGTCCCCACGACTTCGATTTGCCATACTTTTTTAACGAGAACGTCCCCTGACTTCATTGTGCCATACTTTTTTAACCAGTATGTCCCCACGACTTAGATGTGCCATACTTTTTTAACCAGTACGTCCCCATGACTTCGATGTGCCATACTTTTTTAAAAAGTACGTCCCCACGACTTCGATGTGCCATCCACAAAATTCGAGTTGCTCCACAAATTAATCTGATGAGAGCTTTTGTGTTTTATTACCTTTTAATAATTATGTGTTATCGTTAATCAAACATCTAAATTCTCTTTCTTTTTATTTAGCAAAACAATTCCATAATAAATCATTATCAATACAAATACGTGAAATCCTACACACCACCAATCTTTAATTATTATAAATAACAAAGTATCTAATCCATATATAATCATACCGAATAAAAATGCCCATCTCTGTCTCCGTTTGGCAAATATCCACAAAAATATAAAGATACTCGAAATAAATATATTAATAATTAATCCTATGATATTATTATCTTCTTTTGACATGTTTGTCAAAGCATTGATAAACTGTGTTATTCCAAGTCCGAAAACAAAGTATATTTGACTATGAAACAATTCAACAATTGAGTTGATAATTGATAATATACCTATCCACAAAAACCATGAATAGCTGCCGGAAACTTGTGCTTTTGTTTCGACTTCAACTTTTAGTTGTTCTTCAATCTTTTCTTTTCTAGCTGATTTTATTGCTTCGGTTGTAATTTTTAAATCTCTTTGTTTAACAATTTGTTTAGCCAGCGTAACTTCAAGCTCAGCCCAATCTTCGGGATTAGCAATTACCTCAATAATATCTTCATCCGAAAAAGAATATAAATAATGATCATCATCTGCATTTTCTTCCTTCGGACTGTTATCATTAATAAATAAATGATTAACTTTCTCGAAGTTGTCTTCATCAATAAAAACAACTACTTGTTTATCAAAAGGACTCATATTAGAAGCTGCTATGTCAAAGCTCCCTAATGAATCATTTATACGATAAGTAATATCGTTTTCTTCGAGTAAGTCTATTAATTTTACAGCCGATTCAATAGTTGGGAATCTTTGATATTCAATAAAATTTTCCATGATATTATTTAAAATTATTTTATAATTATTAACTTCTTGCCAATATTAAAAACACACAACAAAGATACAATAAATAATTGCACGCACGATTTTTTAAATGACATAAATTTAGATTTCTACAAAAAAATGAAAGTTAGATTAAATGATGATAGATAAGTCTTTTATATTCTTGTTTTGTTGCAATTTTTTAATATTTGGAAAACTAGTCCCAAATCGGGACTGTTTTTATTGAAATTGTATTTTATTAATTATAAAAAGCAATTATAAATAATCTTTATGTGTCAGAAATTCAATATGTAAGTACAAGTTGAAATAATAAAAGTAAAAAGAGATAGAATAGGCTTACTTTTTGCATATTGTAATGAAATTAAAACATAATAGGAATTCTATATTTAATATCGATTAATACAGTGAATATGAAAACTCAATTTTTTATCAAGATTAACAAGATGTATTTAAGATTATATATTATAATATTAATAGCATTAATCTCAGGTGAAATTTCTGCAGAGGGAACAAAACAAACAACTCCATATAACGCATCTACAGCACAAACAGTTTTATTACAGATCAACAGAACAACTGATGGAGGTGATTCATCAAGATTTGCAGGATGGAATGCAACTAGCGTATTTGATCGTTTATACTTTACAATAAGCGACTATACAACTGAGAAAGTATACCTAGGATTTAAGAAAAATAGTGCAACTTCTCAAGATGTTTATTTCAGAATTAAACGTCCTGATGGGACAATTGTTTTTACAGGTATAGCCCCTCCAAGTAGTGTAGGTGGAGCCGGTTGGATAGGGACATGGAGTCAGGCAAATATTGGACCAAGTAATTTAAGTGGTAATACAGGTGGTTATTTAGCAACAGTATTTGATCCAAGTATAATTACTAACAGTCATTATAATGGAGATTATTATATTGAATTTAATATTGGCACTACAGCTAATAATACTGAGATTGATCTACTTTATTATGATATAACAATAGCTAATGGACCAACAAATGCTAATGTAAAAAATGGACGTCTTTGGTCTTATGATTGGGGTTTTAATACTCAAAGTTATACTTCAGGTGGTTATTATGGGAGTTTGTTTTCTTATACAAACGATCAAATAGTAACTGAAATAGATTTAAATGGGATACAACCTTTTATGTTTAGAGTTTTTAACAACGAATGGGGTCCTGAAAATTCTAATACTTTAATTGAAAATAGAAAGTCAAGAGAAGGACAATTGGGAACTCCTGAATTTAAATTATTTTTAAATAATCCTGATTCAATTATATATCCTTCATCTGCTAATGCAGCTCGCAACTTAACATTTAAAGGCTTAACTGGATGTGGAAATAATTATTGTTTTAATGTGACAATTGATGGAAATGCTCTAACAGAATTAAGATTAGACCTAAATAACAATGGTAGCTATTTAGATCCAGTTGATAGAATAATTGAACAACAAGTTACAACAGGGGATAACTGTATCTTTTGGGATGGAAAAGATGGTTTAGGAAATACTGTCGATTCAAATGTTACTTTTAGAATGTATTTATATACTAAAGTTGGTGTTACTCACTTACCGGTTTATGACGCAGAGAATCATCCTAATGGTTATTTAGCAAGGTTAGTGCGTCCTTTAGGGATAGGTGATATGGTTATGTATTATGATAATACACCTCTAGCAGCTCAAGGTAATATGCCAGCAGGTACTAAAAACTTGATTGGAATAACTCCTCCAGATCCTTTAAGTGGTAGTTTAGTTGATACAAATGGCGTTAATAGATGGTATAGTACAGGTTTCCCATATTTTGGAGATCAAAGAACAGTTAATACTTGGTGGTCTATTAGGAAAGCTGCTATAACTGATTTAGTAACAACCAAGCCTTATTGTGCAGATCTTCAGATTAGCAAAACTGATGGAAGTGCTACTTACATTCCTGGATCAACAGTTGTTTATACAATTGTAGTTAAGAATAATGGTCCTGATAAATCTTTAGGAGCTACAGTAATTGATAATGCTCCTACTGGAACTAGTATAACAAATTGGACAGCTTCTTACGTTAATGGTGCTAATGGAAATGCTTCAGGAACTGGAGATATTAATCAAATTGTAAATTTACCTTTAAATGGACAGATAACTTATACAGTTTATTTATTAGTGCCATCTTCACATATAGGGAATTTAAAAAATACAGCTCAGGTAATTCCATCAATTAATTATTCTGATCCAGATTCAACAAATAACACTGCTTCAGATGAAGATATATTGGGTAGCTATGCTGATTTAGCTGTAACAAAGACTGTAAGTAATCTAACTCCAAGCATTGGAAGTAATGTGACATTTACTATCACAGCAACAAATAATGGACCAAATAATGCTACTGGTGTAGTTGTTGCAGATGTAGTACCTACAGGTTATACATTTGTAAGTGCAACTCCTTCAACAGGAACTTGGACTGCACCAAACTATTGGACAATTGGTAATTTAAATATTGGTGCTAGTGCAACATTAACAGTTGTTGGTACTGTAAAGCCTACAGGAACATATTCAAACACTGCTACAATAACAGGAAATGAACCAGATCCAATCACATCTAATAATACTTCAACAGTAACACCTGTGCCAGTTCCAGCTTTAAATGCAAATATCAGTTCTCAAACTAATGTTAATTGTTTTGGTCAAGCTACAGGAACAGCTACAGTAACTGTCTCTGGTGGAACACCTGCTTACACTTATTCATGGAATACAACTCCAGTTCAGACTTTGTCAACTGCTACAGGACTTACAGCTGGTAACTATATTGTAACAATCACAGATAATAATGGTTTCTCAACAACAGCTTCTGCAATTATAACACAACCAGCAGCAGCATTAAGTGCAAGCATTAGCTCACAAACTAATGTTAATTGTTTTGGTCAAGCAACAGGAACAGCTTCTGTAACCACAACAGGAGGAACATCTCCATATATTTATTCATGGAATACAACTCCTGTACAAACTGGATGTACAGCTTCAGGATTGACAGCAGGAACATATACAGTTTCTATTATAGATAACAAAGGATGCTCAACAACAGTATCTACAATAATAACACAACCAGCAGCTGCATTAAATGCAAGTATTAGTTCTCAAACTAATGTTAATTGTTTTGGTCAAGCTACAGGAACAGCTACAGTAACTGTCTCTGGTGGAACACCTGCTTGCACTTATTCATGGAATACAACACCTGTTCAAACAACAATTACAGCTTCAGGATTGACAGCAGGAACATATACAGTTTCTGTTTTAGATTATAAAGGATGTTCTACAACTGCTTCAACAATAGTAACACAACCAGCAGCTACTTTAAATGCAAGTATTAGTTCACAAACTAATGTTAATTGTTTTGGTCAAGCTACAGGAACAGCTTCTGTAACCACAA
>JBAXLO010000141.1:0-12403 GCA_037134755.1 Bacteroidota bacterium
TCCTTAAAAAGAGACCAACTGATGAAAAGTACAGAATGCTTTTCGTGGGTATACGTCTTTTATACGATTTAACAGAATGCTTTTCGTGGGTATATGCCTTTTATACGATTTAACAGAATGCTTTTAGTGGGTATACGTCTTTTTTACGATTCTATAGAATTCTTTTCGTGGGTATACGCCTTTTATACGATTCTATAGAATTCTCTTGATGAGTATACACCTTTTATACAAATTCATAGAATGCTTTTAGTGGGTATACGCTTTCTATATGATTTCATAGAATGCTATAATGTAAATGATATTTTCTTGTTAAATTGCCCTAAAAATGAATACCATAATTGGAACCTTTATTTTTTTAATTTTTCTAATAATAAATAATCAAAATATTTTAATAAAATTCAATAATATTTAGAATATTGGTCATATTTTTATGTTTATTTGTATAAAATTAAATAATATTTAGCTCAAAAACCTACTATTTTAGGGATATTTTAATAAAATAATAATTTTTTTTCGGAGCTAAAGGTTTAATCCAATACATTGTCTGTTGTGCAAATCGTGATTATAAAAATATTTTGCAAAATACTGTATTTTAAGAGGTTTTATTAGTATCTTTGTAAAAAAATAATTGACATTTAAATCAACAATCAAAACTCAATATTATGACACATTCATCTTATGCAACAAACATTTATTTAACTTATACAGAAGGAACTTATCCAAAAACATACGAATTTGCAACAGATACGCAACAAACTATGAATAAGATCGGAGAAACTAATCCTTCAGTACAGGTAAAAGCTTTAGTTTTGCAGCCATTTACTGATAAAGTAAACACTGATTTTGTTTTATTTAGATCTTTGTGGAATAAATCAATGAGGTCTACCGTAAAAGAAGATCTTTACGAAAAAGCAATGATTACAACATCAAGACAACTTGATATTGATATTCAGCATGTATATAAAGAAAATACAGACGAATATCAGTCAATTTATGCAAAAGGACGTTCAGCTATTTATGAAGGACAGTCAACACACCTCCAACTAGTTAATTTAAAAGCATTCTGCTTGAGTTTAGCTGATTATCCATTAATAGCAACATTAAAAACTGCTTACGAAGTATCAGTAGCAAAGTTTAATGACGTAGTAATGGCTGCTAAGGATGCAAAAACAGATTTGTACGAACATTCTAAAGTAATGGAGAAATCAAGAGTACGTTGGTGTGTAAAAGCTTTAGGAGTTACAGGTGGATTGATGGAGATTTTTGAAGAAACACCCGAAAGGATTGATGATATCTTTGATCTTTCAATTTTTGCAACACGTCAGTCGCATATTGATCCTGATAAAGGAGCAACTGTAGTTCCATTGGCAATTGGTAAATTAGAAGTATTTAATGGAGTTTATGACTCTTCAAAAACATTTCAGATGCATAATTGTGGATTCGGAAACGTGCAAGGAGGAAGTTTACCGGCCTCTAACACTCTTATAATCCCTAATCCTTTAACATGGTTGCCTGATGAAACTAAAGTAGTTACCGGTGCTCAATTGGGTGATATTATGAATCGTTTTCTTGGTTTTATAAGCGATGATATTGATTTGCCCGGCGAAATAAGGATTAAAGAAGTGGTTGTTTAAAAATAATTACGAATTACGAATTACGAATTACGAAATTTGAAGACGAATTACGAATTACGAATTACGAATTACGAAAAAAATATGCTATTTGAAATTAATATATTAAAATTACTTTTGGTGAAAAAATATTATTAGATTTATAAAAAATTAAGTTTGTTTTCATTCATAATTCATAATTCATAATTCATAATTAAAAAGAGCTCATGTAAACTTGTTTACATGAGCTCTTTTAATGTTAATTTAATGTTAAAAGTTGTCAACACTCAACTGTTGGTAAGTATTGAATTTCAATTGTGAATTAACCTTTTTAAATTGTTAATTTTACTAACAGTTTTAAAAGAATATTTGATGATATCATAAATACAAAAGTATGAGTAAATAGACAATCATATAATTAAATAAAAAAAGAGATGCTCTATTTATAGATGCGTACAAATTGTAAAATATGAGATTACAAAATGATTAACAATTATAACAATACAAAAACACCTGTCATTATTTAAAGTTTGAGATATTGGCATGAAATTTGATAAAATATAATTCATTAATAAATACAATTAAATCAATAATTACAAATTAAAATTAAAACACAATGAAGAAAACAATTTGTTTAGTATCATTTTTAATGGTGTTGTTCATTTCAACACAATCGCACGCACAAATAACCTTTGGGGCAAAAGCCGGGTTAAATATTGCAAACATGTCAACTTCAGGAACTGCTGCTTCCGGTGAAACCAAAAGTGCAATAGCATCTTTCCATGTAGGGGCAATTGCAGATATCGGAATCACTAAAGAATTCTTTATCGAACCTGGTATTTTATTAAGTGGAAAAGGTTTTAAAGATGTAACAACAATACCGATTATGCAAGCTACAGAAACCGTGACTGGAAGTATTAAACCACTTTATATCGAAATTCCAATCAATGCTATGTATGTTGCAGATTTAAAAACTGTAAAACTACAGATATTTGCAGGTCCTTATATCGGATTTGGAATAGGTGGTAATATTAATTTAGATTACTCAAGTTCGGGAACATTACCTACAGGATATACTTTACCTGCAAGTTCTTCAAAGGCAATTAAGTTTGGAAGTGATGCTACCACTGATGATTTGAAGATGTTGGACTTCGGATTAAACTTTGGAGTAGGTGTTGAATACAATAATATGTTATTAAGAGTTCAGTATGGTTTAGGTCTTACTAATATAAACGCAGATACAAGTACCGGCTCTGATACCTATAAAAATAATGTAATTGGAATATCTGTAGGTTACATGTTTGGTAAATAAATATTAAAAACTTTATAAAAGCTAAAAGTCTTCATTATTAATTTAATGAAGACTTTTTTATTTAATGTAAAATTTATTAATAAAAGTTTCTCAAAGAAGTTGGTTTTAATTTAGTACTTTTGGAAAATATTTCCTAAGCTATTTATACAAATTATGAATATTTTAAAACGTACTATTATAGTAAAACCAGTTTATCATCAAGATGTCTTTGAGCTACTTGAATCGAGATACGATTTGTATAATCGTCCATCGTTTATAGAAACCGATCCAATTGTTGTGCCTCATTCATATACTAAAAAGGAAGATATTGAAATTGCTGCCTTTTTAACCGCTACAATTGCCTGGGGAAACAGGACTACTATCATTAAAAATGCAAAAGATTTAATGTTACTTATGGATAAAAGTCCTTATGATTTTACTATAAATACCAATGAAAAAGAATTAAAAACATTTACAAAATATGTACATCGTACTTTCAATTCAGATGATTGTACTTGCTTTGTGTTAGCTCTTAAAAATATTTATAAAAAACACGGAGGTTTAGAAAAACTTTTTACTAATAAAATAAAACAATCTAATTATTCAGTAATGGATGCCATAGGTGAGGTAAGAAAAGTGTTTTTTAAGTTGTCGCATTTGCCCCGAACCGAAAAACATTTTGCTGATCCAAGTAGAAATTCGGCAGCTAAACGAATCAATATGTTTTTAAGATGGATGGTTAGAGATGACAATAGGGGTGTGGATTTTGGATTGTGGAAACAAATACCTACTGATAAATTAATCTGTCCTTTAGATGTGCATTCGGGAAATGTTGCCCGTAAGTTGGATTTACTAAGTCGTAGGCAAAATGATAGAAGAAATGTGGAAGAATTAATGGAAGCTTTAAAAATTTATGATGCTAAAGACCCTGTAAAGTATGATTTTGCACTCTTTGGTTTGGGAGCGTTCGAAAACTTTTAAACTTAGAATACATTTCTTTAAAATATTGAAATTTATAACTTGAATTAAACTATTAGACATTTATTTAGTCTAATAATATATTACAAACTAAATCTTCAAATATTTATTAATTTGGATACTCAAACTGATAGCGAAATACTACAATTGTTCAGGGATGAAAACTCTCGTAACTATGGTTTTAATCTATTGGTCAAAAAATACCAGCAGCCTTTGTATTTTCATATCCGCCGTCTTGTAATCGATCATGATGATGCTGATGATCTTGTACAGAATACTTTTATTAAGATTTTTCAAAATTTAAATGGCTTTAGAGAAGATTCAAAACTATATACTTGGATTTATAGGATAGCTACCAACGAAGCACTTGCATTTTTAAAAAGTAAAAGAAATAAGTTCTTTATACCTATAGTTGATGTTGAAAGTAAGCTTTCAAATAGTCTTATTGATGATAATTTTTTTAGTGGTGACGAAATACAATTGAAACTTGAAAAAGCAATATTAACACTGCCCGAAAAGCAACGACTGGTATTTAATATGAAATATTATAATGAAATGAAGTATGAAGAAATGGCAGAAGTTCTAGGTACTTCAGTAGGAGCCCTTAAAGCATCGTTTCATATTGCCGTAAAAAAGATTGAAGAAATTATAAAACAAAATTAAACCTTTATCATTATTATTAATCTAAAGTTAAAATAAAAACAATGGAAAAGCCAAACAACATATTGAAAGACGAACTTAGGGAACTTGCTCCTGAACTTTCTAAGTTAGAAAGGAAGAATCCATTTGAAGTTCCACCTGATTATTTCGATGATTTGTCATTGAAAATACAAAACAGAATAAGTTATAAAAAAGAAGAAAAACATTTATGGTATAATGTCTTATTTAACCCTAAATTTTCGATAGCGGCTTCAATAATCATAATTTTAATGGTTTCAGGATTAGTTTCATATAAATATTATCAAAAACAATCGGCTAATACTAAAAATATTTATTGGGATGAAATAATGAGCGAAAATAATTCAATAAACTATAGCTTTGACGAAAATTCATTGGTAGAAACCTTAGCAGACTTAACACCAGAAATGGAATCAGAACAAATCATTAAATCTGATAGTACTTTAAAAAACATATCTACTGATGATTTAAATGAATATATAAATAATAATAATAACGATATTTTTTACGAAAATTAAAATCTTAATAAAATGAAAACACATAATAAAATTAAACAACTATTAGTATTTATTATATTAATAATGATACCAGTTGTAAATTTTGCTCAGAACGGTCAACGATTGAATAAAATAAAAGATAAAATTAATGCACAAAAAGTAGCATATATTACAAAAGAATTAGATCTAACACCTCAAGAGGCACAACAATTCTGGCCGGTTTATAATGAATTTGAAACTCAACGTAAGGCTATTAATAAAGATTTTAAAGGTCAGAATATTGAAGAGAGACAAATAGATTTTAATACATTAAGTGATAAGGATGCATTAGAAATGGCAGACAATCATATAATATTAGCTCAAAAAGTGCTTGATCTTCGTAAGAAATATCATGCAGAATTTAAAAAAATACTTCCTGCTAAAAAGCTTTTGAAACTTTATCAAGCCGAAAAGGATTTTAATAAATTCTTATTAAAAGAAATTAAAGAAAGACAAGGAAATAGACGATTAGGAAATTAAATTTCATCAAATTAATTTGTTTAAAATAGCCTGCTTAATTGCGGGCTTTTTTATTTTATTATCCAATAAATTAATATCAGCTAGCTATATAAACAGGAATATATTTAAGATGTTTTGTTTTAATAAATAGTTCTGCATTACTATGATCAGGAGCAAAAGCTGTAAGATAACCTCCTCCTCCCGAACCACAGAGCTTCATAATTAAGTTACCACTTTCGAGACCATCTTTCCAAAAAGTTTTCATTTTATTCGGAATTATATCTTGTAGATTATTAAGTTGAAAAAATGATAAGGCTTTCAAACTTTGCCAGAAATCATTCGTGTTTCCGTTAAGTAAATTATGAATACATTTATCAGTTAAATCAACAAAATCCCTAGCTTTAGCATTCATTTCACCATAAGGTGCAAACTGCTCAAGGAAAAAAGATACAAGAGGATTTGTTTTACCACATTCACCGGTGTCAATCAAGAAAATAGAAGTATGTTCACGTTCCCAGTTGCGAGGAATACCAACTACCAGAGGTTTCTTATCCTTATCAATAAGCAAAGGTTGACTCATATAAATAGTAAGCGGATCAATGCCGGAAGACGTGCCATGAAAATAAGATTCCATATTAGCAAATAACTTCCTTAATTTATCCATTTCACTAACAGTAATTTTGTTTGCAGAAGACTTTTTAAGAGAATAACGAGAATAAACTGCGGCTACAACTGCACCCGAACTACCTAATCCATAACTATGAGGAATAGTAGATTCAAGATAAAGACCTTCATTAAGATCTTTTTTGAAACGAGGAAGATCTAGAATCTCTTTAAAATTATCCGAATCAGAATATGAAAGTAATAAAGATTTTAATAGCTGCTGACTTTCTTTTGCCAGTTTTAAATCAGTATATTTGTCATCTCTGATAAAACTAAACTCAGCTCTGAAATGACTGTAAGGAATACTTAAAGCAGAAGATCCAAGCAATATAGAATATTCACCAAAAAGAAGAAGCTTAGCGTTATATGATGGGTTTCGTTTATTCATCTACAAAATAGATTTATTTAGTTCATTAATTTTTTCAGGCCCCTTTCCACAATAATCAAATATTACTTTATCAACAGAACATATCTCAGAAAGTTCGTTCTTTATAAATTCTTCAACATTTTTCTTCCCTGAATCAGGATAAATAAGATGTATATTAGGGCCTGCATCAATGGTAAAGAAAATAGAAAGACCTTTTTGTCGAGCATTACGTATGCGTTGAATCAACTCCAGACTAGCAGGTTCTAACAAAATGTCACCACCTTCAGAACTCATTATTAAAGCATGCAAACTCAAAGCTTCGTTTTCGCTAAGTTTTGAAAGCAATTCTAAATCACCTTCAGAAAGTGCTTTCTTAAATAAAGACAAATTATTATTAGCCTGTAATAACCTGCCATTTGCATAAGGATGTTCTTTCATTAAAGCATGACCTTTAGTACTACTCATGCTTTTTTCTTTAGCAGAAACCAACAAAATTGCATCATGTAAATTGCGAAATGAAGGATGTATATTTTCATTAATATCAATAGCATAATAATCGGAGCTATTATTCCACAAATCAGTAGCACCCCAAAGATTAAAGCCACCATTAACTGAACGACAAGCACTACCCGAGCCCATCCGCGAAAGCGAAGAAGCATATTTAATAAAGTCTCCTTGATGCAATTTATTAGATGAAATACTTTGAGCCAAATCAATTAAAGCCAAAGCTAAAGCGCTGAAACCTGAAGCAGAAGAAGCTATGCCGGCAGAATGTGGAAAAGTATTATGAGTTTCAATATCTATACTATAATCTTTTAACAAAGGTATTTCTTTTATAACTGTTTGCCAGAAAGGTTTAATTTTATTTAAAAAAGGATGTTCAGTATTATTATTTATTTTCTTAATACCGGAATTATTAGTGTCAGGTGAAGCAGTTAACTTAGTAGTTGTATGAGCTTTTGACAAACTAAAACTTAAAGAAGGATTAACTGGTAATTGGCTTTCACGTTTGCCCCAATATTTAAGCAAAGCAATATTAGAAGGACTTCTCCAAGTGCTTGTTAATTCACTTTTAGAAGTAGACTTCCAAGATAATATTTCTTTTTTAATTTCTGCTAATTCCATATTTAAGCTTTTATTTTAAGTTCATCAAAAGAAAACATTGTTTTTATACCCAATTTCTTTATTTCATTTCTTATAATATAGAGTGGTTCAGCAGCAACGAACATTGCAAAATCTCCTCCCCATGCACCTAATGATTTGATTGACCCATTAAAATTATAAAATCTTTCATGATCATTTAATACTGGTTTATTTATTATAGAAGATAGTATTTCTTCATGTTCAATAATGCTTTCAATAAGTTTAATGGCATTTGAAGCTTCACACATAACTTTAGTTAGTTTTGATATACGATCTATTATATTTTGAGAAGGTTTTTCATACTTTTTATATCTTTCTACCTCTTCTTTACTATTCTGTTTATTACCCAGATAAGCAAAAATACAATGGCGTTTAATTCCATTTCCAATTTTTGCTTTAGTTATAACAGGAGTCTCATTAACTAGCTGATAAAATATCGGAGAATCTTGTGTGGCACAAGCTATATCAAATCCTGAACCATTAGAAACCCTTTTAAAAAGAGCATATTCGTTAACTTTAGCCCAACGTGCAATTAAAGAAATCAAAGTAGAACTGCTTCCAAAGCCAAATTTGAGAGGATAATTTGCATTAATATTTATTGAATAACCACTATGCGTAGAAAGGAATTCATTATTTAAAGATTGTGCCGAAAGCAATATATTCTTTAATTCAATTGCAATTGAATTATTGGATGTATTAGTAATATCCAGATTTGGCAATGAAAAAGAAACATTAAACCATTCCTGATTATTTTCTGTACTTTTAAAAATAAGTTTAGGTTCAGCAATAAATTCAACATTCATTTCCTGACCAAAACATATAGGAAATGCCAAAGCTTTTGCCCCATTTAAAACGAGGTATTCACCACTTAACAATAACTTACCATTTGCTTTAAGCATTATGCTAGTGTTCATCAATAAACTGTTTTACGGCTGCAAAACTTACCTTTTGTCCTTGAAAGAAATCAGTAGCCAATTGTCGTTGTTTAGGAGTAGCCCCCAGAGCATTAAAGATATTAACCAGATGCAATTTCATGTGCCCTTTTTGAATACCAACAGTAACCAAACTCTGAACAGCAGCAAAATTACTGGCAAGCCCTGCCGATGCAACAATAGCCATAAGTTCAGGAGCTGTAGGGTTGCCTAATATATCGAGCGACTTTTTAGCCAATGGATGCAAGTTAGTTATGCCCCCAATTGTACCCAAAGCCAAAGGAATAGTTAGCCAAATATTAATATGATCATCTTTAATCTCACACTGACTTAAAGCTCTATACTGTCCACTGCGAGAAGCAAAAGCATGAGCTCCGGCTTCAGCTGCACGCCAATCATTACCTGTAGCAATAATTACAGCATCAACACCATTCATAATGCCTTTGTTATGAGTAGTTGCACGATAAACATCGTTCCAGGCAATCTGATATGCAAGTTCTACTTTCTGTGCAAACTGTAATGGGCTCATTCCTGCTGTAATCCCTTGAAGGTTACGAACCGGGCAACTTACTTCAACAGTAACAGTGCAATCTTCAACATAATTACTTAAGATAGACATCACAATTCTGCAATTAGCATTCTCTTGGTTCTTACCACTATTTAAACCTTCGTCCAAACCTTGAGCAAGCTCTTCGAGGCAAGTATTTATAAAGTTAGCACCCATAGAGTTTACAGTGTCAAACTCTACAATAAGGCGAAATAATTTTTCAGTTTTATTACGGTCGTCAGATAACTCAAGACGAGTTATGCCTCCTCCACGTTGTACCATACTTGCTGTAACATACTTAAGCCTCGACAATAAAGTAGCCTTAAGTTTAGGCCAGACATCAAACAATATTTTATCATCAGCAAACCATTGGAAATATACATGACCTAGTTTAATAGTCTTTATTTCTTTAACAACAAAGCCACCACGCTCAGCCCAAAAGCGTGCAGCACTTGCACATGCAGCAACCACTGAACTTTCTTCAGTAACCATAGGCACATGATAAATATTGCCATTAACCACGAAATTGGGAGCAATGCCATAAGGAAGATGATGCGCACTTACAGTGTTCTCGCTAAGATCCATAAACATTTCGCGACGAGCAGGATCTTTGACAATGTATGAATTTAATTCAAGTTCAGTAACCCCGGGTTCTTCACATAAATGTGAAACAAGTTTCCGCTTTTCACTTTCGGATAGCCTTGAAAAACCTTTGTAAATTATTCCTTTCATTATTTTATTTTAGGATATAACCAAGCCTTTGAGAATTGAAGTCCAAGTAATTGTTCTTCTATATATTTTTCAAGAGCTTCATAAGATTCACGTGCATAATGCAGAAATCCTGAAGCTTGTCCGTAGATTGCAGGTAATTTACTTTTTGAAATAAGGTAGTACCCATCCAGATGTGTTTTAATGCCACCTGAAATAATGATTTGTTTACATTTAATATCTAAGTTGCTTTCTACAAATCCATTTATGATGTCGACCATGTTTTCGGCAGTATGACCAATATGTGCCAATGGTTCTAAGTGTGATACATTTTCGGGAGCTCTTCTTCTAAGTTCTAATCGGGCAAAGTTTGTTCCTCCAAATGATGCTGTTTCAATAGCTTCTATAGGTAATTGCAATAATTCTTTTAAACTTCGTGGACCCATTCCTTGTCCAACTTCTTTTATAATTAACTTTAATTCAGTTCTGGAAAGAAAATCTTTAATAGTATCAATAGGTCTGTTGTGAAGGAAATCTCCTTCTTCTTGTAGAGATTCTTGAGAAGGATTTACGTGAATAATTAAACCATCGGCTCTAAGGAGGTTTACCAATTCACTTAATCGCTTATCTTCTCCCATTTTTATCATCTTTTCCAACTGAGCTATACCTATATTAGCCCATAAAGGAAGATCGTTTCCAATTATTTCTCTAACATTAAAATCGGGCAGATATTTTTCGTTATCAAGTAGTATTCTACAACTTCCAAGCCCCATACCCATACCAAATTTCTTACAAGCTTTTGCAAGATTTTGATTGATATATTGTGCTTCCGGTGCTCCACCAGTCATGCTCGATGCCCACAATGGAACTTTCATTGTCCTTCCCAAAAACTGAAAAGGTTGCCATTCACCATCTGCTTCCGAGCCTAACATTGGTTCATAATCAAAACGGGCATCTAGCTCATCCTGATTAATCTGTGAGTTCAATGCTAGCCTGATATGATCTCCTTTTCTGTCTTCCATATGAAAAAAGTTTTCTAATAAACGTATGCTATTTGGTTTGGTTCAAAAATATAATATCCAAAACAGAATCCTATCTTATAATTAATCTTTACTTTTGCAAAAATAATCAAATAATCCGAATAATAATGGTTGGTCAAAATAGAAGTGATGTTACGGTAGGTTTAGAGGTTGGAATTGTGTTGAAACAACATCAATCTTCGGGCAGAATTACGGAAGGTATCGTTAAGGATATTCTTACCAAAAGCCCAAGTCATCCTCATGGTATTAAGGTTCGTCTGACTTCTGGTGACGTTGGTAGAGTTAAAGTTATATTGTAAAATAATACAGATATAATGAAAGCAGCATCCTTAAAATTAATTAAAACTGAACTCGATTTACTACATCCCGAAAAGGTTAAGGATTTATGTTTGCAGCTTATAAAGTTTAGAAAAGAAAATAAGGAATTGCTTTCCTATCTTTTATTCGATTCAGTTGATGAGCAGGCTTATATTAAAGATGTAAAGTTAGAATTAGATGAGTATTTTAAAGATATTAATAAAAGTAATTTATATTTGGCTAAGAAAACGATACGAAAGATTTTGAGGATTGCTAATAAGCAAATTAAATATTCAGATTCGAAGCAAACCGAGGTTGAAATACTTATTTATTTCTGTAAAGAATTAAAGAAATCAAAGGTACCTTTGCAAAATAAAACTGTTTTGGGTAATATTTATCAACGACAAATTATTAAGATTGAAAAAGCTTTAGCTACTTTACATGAAGATTTGCAGTTTGATTATTCTGAAGAAATTAAAACTTTATAACATAAATATTAAAAACAATGAATAAATTTAAACAATTTGGCGAAGATGTAGATGGATATCAAGTTCCGGTATTAAATGAAAGAGAAGTAAGAGCTTCAGCAGGTATACTGTTTTTATTCGCATTTATATCTTTAATGATAATTCTCTTTAAAGGAAACTTTTTGATGGCAAAATTCTTTGTGATAACTTTCCTATTTGATTTTGCGATAAGAGTATTTATCAATCCTAAATATTCTCCTTTTTTAATAATAGGAAGATTTATTGTAAAGAATCAGCGACCTGAATATGTAGGTGCGCCTCAAAAGAAATTTGCCTGGATAATTGGACTTGTGTTAGGTGGCTTAATGTTTTTCTTTTTAATAATATTAAATACATATAGTATAATCACCGGATTAATATGTTTGATATGTTTGATTTTTCTTTTCTTTGAATCTGTGTTTGGTATTTGTTTAGGATGTATTTTTTATAATTTAATTTATAAAGAAAAAGCCAAGTATTGTCCCGGATATAGTTGTGAGGTAAATGAAAGGGTAGAAATTCAAAAAATAAATAAAGTGCAAATTTACTTTTTTCTTGCTTTTATTCTTTTTTTAGTTTTTTCAATATATTTATTAAGGGGAGTTCTATAAATTAATATTTTGATATACTGATTATTATTTGTATCTT
>JBAXLO010000142.1:0-12233 GCA_037134755.1 Bacteroidota bacterium
ACTTTTTCTGAATGATTTAGGCGACGCCCAGATGACTCAGAACTTTTTCTGAATGATTTAGGCGGTGCCAAAATGACTCAGAACTTTTTCTGAATGATTTAGGCGACGCCCAAATGACTCAGATTATTATTAACCGATAAAAATAGGCTTTTCACCTATTTTATATTGAGTATTAGTAAAAGTTTAGTACTTTTGGATAAAATTTCAGCTAATGCTCAAACAAAAATATTATCAATTAATTATACATCTAACGGCATGGTTTTGTTTTATAAGCCTTCCGTTTTATTTTTCGCCCAAGCCACCGGATAATTTCCATTTTCATCCTGATGCTTATTTTTACTTCAGTTATATCTTTACTAATGTATTATTAATAGGATTCTATTATCTAAATTCATTGCTATTAATACCTAAACTATTAGCCCGTCACAAAATATACTATTATATCATATCAATAATAATATTGTTTTTTTTAATAGTAATATTCCCAGAGATGCTGAGACCTCAACATGATTTTGTTGACATGGGAGTTCACGGTCATGGACATAGACATGGGCATGTTTTTAATGCAATGGGGGCTTTAACTTTCTTCTTTATTTTTATTATTAGTAGTGGAATTACTATTATTAATAAATGGTTTGAAACAGAAAAGAATAAAAACTTAATTGAAAAAGAAAAACTTAATACCGAACTCACCAATCTTAAAGCACAAATAAATCCTCATTTTTTATTTAATGTATTGAATACGATTTATGCTTTAGCTTTAAAGAAATCGGATACTACTCCTGATGCTGTTATGAGATTATCTAAAATGCTAAGATATATTGTTAATGAGACACAAACCGACAAAGTTCCACTCGAAAATGAGATAGATTGTATTAATAATTATATTGATTTGCAAAAGATGAGACTTTCGGATACTGTTGAGATAACTTATAATACAAAAGGCTCATTTAATGATGTACAGATTGCTCCTTTGCTACTAATTGCTTTTATTGAAAATGTATTTAAACATGGCATCAGCACCCACGAACATTCACCAATTCTGATAGATATTTCATTGGAAGGTAATCTTTTTTCATTTACAACAAATAATAAAATATTTAAACATAAAGAAGACGTGAGTGCTGGTATTGGAATTGAAAACACGAGAAAAAGGCTTCAATTAATTTATCCTTACAATCACATATTAAATATTGTAGAGACTGAAAATTCATTTAATGTTGAACTTACAATAAAACTATAATGATAACATGCATTGCCATCGACGACGAACCTCTGTCGTTAGAAATAATTTCGGATTATGTTTCTAAAGTTAGTTTTTTAGATTTAAAAGGAACATTTACGGATCCTTTTAAGGCTGCCGAAATGTTGAAGAATGAAAAAATAGATCTATTATTTTTAGATATCGAAATGCCGGATCTAAGTGGTATTCAATTTTTAAAATCATTGAAACAGCAACCTATGGTTATATTCGTCACTGCATATAACCAATATGCGGTTGAAGGATTTAATCTTGATGCGGTAGATTATCTTTTAAAACCTATTGAATTTGACAGGTTTTTTAAAGCTGTAAATAAAGCTTATGATTATCATAGATATGTTAATAATCAACCTCAACCCGAAGAGAATTATATTTTTGTGAAATCAGATTATCAGATAAAGAAAATAAATATTGATGACATATCATATATTGAAGGTCTGGATGATTATATTAAGATTTATAGTGGAGAAGACTTTGTATTATCGCTAATGACTTTAAAATCTATTTTAAGCAAACTGCCTGCAAATAGATTCATAAGAGTACATCGTTCCTATATTGTTTCAATCCCACATATTAACTCCATACAAAGAAATAGGATTAGTATTAATGATAAATTAATTCCTGTTAGTGATACTTATAGTGCAGATTTCTATAAAATAATAGAGAAGTAATGTGTAATATAAAATATCATAACTTAAATTTAGAATCTTGTAACATCTAATCTAAAATTGTGTCGTAATATTGCAAAGTAATTTGTTATAATAATTATCATCATAAACGTTTTAACATGAAAAAGATATTTTTAATAATTTCATTAGTAAGTGTAATATCGTTTGCGCATGCTAAAAAAGTAAAGTTTGCTGTAAATATGACTGGTCAAACAATAAGTACTTATGGTGTACATGTTGCAGGCGACTTTCAAACTATCGCAGGCTTTACAGGTGGGGATTGGGCATCAAATACCACCTTAATGACACAAGAGGCAGACACTAATATTTATAGTATTGTAGTAGATATTCCTGCATTTAGCAAGTATGAATATAAATTTTTAAATGGAGATCAATGGTATAATGTTGAGTTTGTTCCTATCGAATCGAGAGTTGGATATAATGGTAATGACAATCGTTGGATATATGTTGATTCTTTAGCTGATGATACTACTTGTGTTGGAGCAATTTTGTTTTCAGGAAATGCACCTACAGGTTTAACTCTTGTCCGTTTTATGGTTGATATGCAAACACAAACTTCTATAAATAATAAAGGAGTTCATGTTGCAGGAAGTTTTCAGGGATGGGATCCAATTAAGACAATTTTATATCATTTGGATACAACAACTCAGAATTACGAAATTATTAGTTATGTAGATACCGGTAATTATGAATATAAATATTATAATGGAAATACTATGACGACATCTGAAACAGTTCCGGGTGAATGTTCAACAAATGGCAACAGATATTTATATGTTACTCACGACACGGTGTTTTCAACTATATGTTTTTCGTCATGTAGTGTATGTAATGGAGTTGGGATTGCTAAAAACAAAGTTATCAATAACGTAAAATTATTTCCTAACCCTTCCTCCGATTATTCAATTCTTGAATTAAATGATCCTGATAATATCTATAATATTAAAATTATAAATCAAACCGGACAATTAATAAGAGAATATTCTAATATCTCCAACTCTCTTATTATTAATAAAAATAATTTACCAAAAGGTATTTATACTGTTTCAATTACTCAAAACAAATATTTGAAATCTCTGTTTATTAAATTAATAATATTGTAAACTTTTATTAAAATGAAGCACACTATTCTTATAGCATATTTCTTTGTTGTAATTGCAATATTATATAATGAAACTGCTAATGCTCAACAAACATTTTTTGATCTAAATACAATTCAAAAGATAGAAATCTATTTTGCACAATCTAACTGGGATTTCCAATTAGATAGTTCCAAAATTGGTAATGATGGATACATAATGGCTCAATGGGTAAAGATAAATGGCGTTGTACTTGATAGTGTTGGTGTAAAATTTAAAGGTAACAGCTCTTATGATTCTACTTATCTTAAAAATCCATACCATCTAAACTTAAGCAAATTCAAGAGCCAATCTTATCAAAACTTAACTAGTATTAAGCTTAGCAATTGTTATGCTGATCCATCGATGATAAGGGAAGTTTTATCTTATAATATCCTTAAGAATTATATGGATTGTTCGCGTTCAAATTTCGCAGAATTATATATCAATGGGAGTTATATAGGTCTCTATTCAAATGTTGAGGACATAGATAAACAGTTTTGTTCCAATCATTTTTATACTTCTTCAAATACAGTTATTAAATGCAATCCAGCTAACCCAGGGCCTTCTCAAAAAAGTAATTTAAAATATATAGCTTCAGCAGATAGTAGTGCTTACTTTAATTTATATGAGATAAACTCAACTTATGGTTGGAATGATTTGAAAAATCTTTGCGACTCGGTTACAAATCATCCCACAACAATAAATACTGTGCTAGACATTGACAAGACATTATGGATGCTTGCATTTGATAATGTATCCGTAAACTTAGACAGTTATATGGGTGTATTTTGTCAGAATTATTATTTATGTAAAGATAATAACAACATATTTAATCCTGTAATATGGGATTTAAACATGTCGTTAGGAGGGTTTCCTTATGCAGGATATAGTATTTCGAGTATGGGAACTTTAACAGTTGCTAATATGCAACAGTTATCTTTAACACAACACTCAACAGATACTTACTGGCCTTTGATTAATGATATTATGAGCAATGCCATGTATAAAAGAATGTATATTGCACATGCTAAAACCTTAACTACCGAAATGTTTGCAAGCAATTATTATCAAACTTTAGCTTCACAAATGATGGCTACTATTGATACTGCTGTTCAGTCCGATTCAAATAAATTCTTTACATATTCTCAGTTTCAAAACTGTTTAACATCTAATACTACCTCTGGCAGTCAAATCATACCGGGCATTAGTAATTTGATGGGTGCACGAGTTAGCTATCTTCAATCTACGGCTGATTTTAATTATTCTCAACCTGTTATTTCTTTCGTTTCCAATAATAATCCTTCTCCCAATATTAACGGCACAGTTACTATAACAGCTCATGTTACCAATACAAACACATCAGCAGTATCTATTTATTTTAGATTTAATAACACCGAAGAGTTTACACCTGCACTTATGTATGATGATGGAAATCATAACGACACACTGGCTGGTGATAATATTTATGGTGTGAGTTTTACAATGGATTACCCCACTCTTCAATACTATATTTATGCTGAAAATAGTTCAGCAGGTATCTTTTCGCCTCAACGTGCCGCTCACGAATATTATACAATCACAGCTAGTATTCCTGTAGCAGTTCCGGGGCAAGTTGTGATAAATGAATTCTTAGCAAAGAATATTAGCGGTACAACTAACGAAAGTGGAGTTTTTGCTGATTGGATTGAATTGTATAACACCACTTCAATAGGTTTAAACTTGTCAGGCTTATATCTCACCGACAACTATTCGTTACCTACTAAGTTTGCATTCCCTTCTAATACAATGATTGCTCCGAATGGATATATGATTGTATGGGCTGACGACGGCACATCTACATCAACAGCTATTCATGCCAATTTTAAATTATCCGAAAATGGCGAAGAGTTAATGTTAAGCAATGGCAGTGGATCAGTTCTCGACAGTATTACTTTTGGGGTTCAAACTTCTGATGTTTCTATGGGAAGATGTCCTGATGGTTCAGGGGCTTTTATTTTTATGTCCACACCTACTTTCGATGCTCACAATATTTGTCCTGATGATGGAATAATTACTCCAAACAAGACTATTAATATTGTCAAGATTTATCCTAATCCGGCTAGTGATTTGCTTACAATTGATTTATTGGGAGCAACTGCTATGCACAACACAACGCTATCAATATTTAATCTGCAAGGACAATTATTGTTTCAACAAGAAATAAACCGTGAGAAAACTTCTTTAGATCTTAATACTTTTGCAAAAGGAATGTATATTGTTAAGATTTGTAATGATAAAAACTCATTGGTTTCTAAATTTGCAAAGCAGTAAGAAGAATTATGAATTATGAAAGGTATTTGGTGATTTTGCGATTTGGTTATTTGGTTATTTGGTGATACATCCTGTCAGGTTTCCCCTCCTGACAGATTCTGTGTTAATTTCCAAATTTATTTTTGAGTTTTTTTAGGCATAATGATAGGAATGATTTTTTTAAAGGGGAGAATTGATCTCCCCTTGACCATTCCAGTCAGTCAGATTATTCCTGTTAGGTTGCTCTCCAGCAGAGCCTAATTCCGCTTATCCTGGCTTGATAAAATTAGTATAAATTAATGAATTCATTCTATTAATTCTGATTAAAAATTTTTGTATATAATTCAAATATTTTTTAATTTTGCATTTACAAAGACAAATTAAGAGCGGACTTGATCCAGCTCGTTTAGAGCAGCTGTAATTGGCTGCTCTAATAATTTATACTTGTCTATTTTCTTTGTGTGATAATCTGGATCATAAAATCTTATTAGGAATAGAAAGCAATTAACTGCTTTTGCAGGATATGATGTGATAACTAAAGATTCAGGTATATCCGTAAAAGGCAAGCCACACATATCAGGGAAAGGGAATAAACATATTAGAAAAGCATTGCATTTTCCAGCACTTACAAGTGTTAAGTTTGACAAACATAATCAAGACTTATATAATAGGCTTGAGGCAAAACATGGCATTAAAATGAAGGCATATACTGCTGTTCAAAGAAAACTATTAGTACTAATATATACACTCTGGAAAAAAGATGAATTTTATGGTTCAAAGTTAGCGTAAATAATTTATTAGGTTGGGTTTTGGGAGTCATAAACCTTACCGATTATTATTTTTTTAAATTAACAGGCAGTATCTTTTACATCAACGTTCATTAAAATCAACTTACTAAAAATTCATAAAAAAATAATCTACGAAAACAAAAAACATCCTTTTTGTTAAATAAAATATGTAAATTTGCATAATAATTTTAACAATAAAAACAGTACTAATGGAAGGGAATGAAAGAGAGCGGTTTTATACAGTACCTGTAAAAGCAGGAAAAAGAACTTACTTTTTTGATGTTAAGAAAACTAAGAATGGTGAAATGTATTTAAATATTACCGAAAGTAAAAGAATGTTTGATAACAGACTAGGTAAATATTTTTATGAGAAACATACTTTGTTCTTATATAAAGAAGATTATGAAAAGTTTGCAAATGGTTTGCAGACCGTTTTAGAATGCATCCAAACAGGTGTGTTTCCTGAAATAGAGGTTGAGGAAACTAAAAACATAGAAGATGTTTTGGAAAACGATAATGATTTTGAAAAAAACTATTAAGAAAAGAAATATTCAATTTATAAGACGTTAATTGAAAGCTGTTCTTTTGAGTAGCTTTTTTTTTATTATTTTCGCTCCTCTTTCAATTAATAATCTTACTTTTGTACTCAGATTATTTATTAATTTGTTTACCAATACTAAATTAAAAATCAGTATATTCTATATAATATAATGGGAAAAGTTATAGCAATTGCAAATCAAAAGGGCGGAGTAGGTAAAACTACTTCTGCAATAAATTTAGCTGCTTGTTTGGCTGTACTCGAAAAGAAAACATTGCTAATAGATGCAGATCCACAAGCTAATGCGACTTCGGGTGTAGGATTTAATCCTCAAAACATCAAGACTAGCATTTACGAATGTATAATTGACGATGTTGAACCTAAGGACATAATACTAAACACTACTACTCCTTTTCTGGATCTTATTCCGGCTCACATTGATCTGGTAGGGGCAGAAATAGAAATGATCAATTTGCCAAGCAGAGAGAAAATGATGCGCAAAGTGATTGCCAAGGTTAAAGATGACTATGATTTCATAATAATAGATTGTTCTCCATCTTTAGGTTTAATCACAGTCAACTCACTTACTGCTGCTGATTCGGTAATAATACCTGTTCAATGCGAATACTTTGCTTTAGAAGGTTTGGGTAAATTGCTAAACACTATAAGAATAGTTCAGTCACGACTTAATGAAAAACTAGAAATAGAAGGAATACTATTAACTATGTACGATTCAAGATTAAGGTTAGCAAAACAAGTAGTTGAAGATGTAAGACAACATTTCCAACAAATGGTTTTTGAAACATTAATTTATAGAAATACAAAACTAGGAGAAGCTCCAAGCTTTGGTGAAACAATAATAATGCACGATGCAAATTGCACAGGTTCTTTGAATTATTTGAATCTGGCAAGAGAGATTTTACAAAAGAATAATTTGACAAAGATTGACACTTCGGACAAACTAATAGAAATTTAAAATGAACGTTAAAAAACAAGCATTAGGGAGAGGATTAAGCGCACTTTTAGCTTTGCCTGAAAATGAAGAAGTAAATAATAATTTAGAAAATTCAAGTAGTATTGTTGGTGCAATTGCCAGTTTACCAATACATCAAATAGAAGCGAATCCTTTTCAACCAAGAACAGATTTTGAAAAAGATGCTTTAAACGAACTTGCTCAATCAATAAAACACCAAGGTATTATTCAACCAATAACGGTAAGAAAAATTGGGCATGATAAATATCAACTTATCTCGGGAGAAAGAAGATTAAGAGCAGTAAAGATTGCCGGTTTGGAAGAAATTCCTGCTTATATTAGAATAGCTACAGATGCTCAGATGTTGGAAATGGCACTTGTTGAAAACATTCAACGAGAAAACTTAAATGCAATTGAAGTAGCATTGTCATATCAAGCTTTAATTGAAGAATGTAAACTAACTCAAGAGCAATTAAGTGAAAAGGTTGGTAAGAACAGATCTACAATTACAAATTATCTTAGATTGCTAAAACTTCCGGCTGAAGTTCAACTTGATATTAGAGATGATAAAATATCAATGGGACATGCCCGTGCATTAATTAGTGTTGAAGATATTGATAAGCAACTATATTTATTAAGATTAATCGTTGAGAAAGATCTTTCGGTAAGAGAAGTTGAAAAGATGGTTCGTTTTATTAATAATCCTGAAGAAAAAAGCAAGAAACAAGTAAAATCTTTACCACAAACTTACGAAACTTCTAAAAAAAACCTGTCGCATTTTTTCAATACAGATGTTGATATAAAAAGAAGTAAGGGTGGCAAAGGAAGTATCGTTATTACTTTTACTTCTGATAAAGAATTTGAAAGAATAACTTCAGTATTTAAAAAATAAGCAATAGTGCATTCTAACAATTCAAATATAAATAAAAATATCTTAAAGGGAAAAGTATATTTATTTTTTTCTTTTTTATTAATTATTTTGATTAATTGTACTCTTATTAATATCACTAAAGCACAAGCACATTCTGATTCGGTTATAACAAAAAACATTCATTCTCCCCGCAAAGCAGCATTGATGTCTGCAATACTTCCCGGTCTTGGGCAGGTTTATAACAAACAATACTGGAAAGTGCCAATATTATATGCAGGAGTTGCTACATTAACCTACTTTTACATCAATAATAATAAATCATATCAATCTTATAAAACAGAATATACTCATAGAATGAATAATGATTCAATAGGATTAAATCCTACTTATACAAATTATTCTACTGAAGGAGTTCTGCAATTAAGGGATTATTATGAACATAATTATGAATTAACCATAATTATTTCGGCTGCTGTATATATGTTAAACATCATTGATGCCAGTGTTTATGGTCATTTATTTTCGTTTGATGTAGGCTCTGATTTATCATTAAAACTTGAACCTGTTATTTATAATAGTTTTAACTCTTCAAATAATGCCCCTTCCGGGGGATTTAAGTTAAGTTTACGATTTTAATAATTCATCTAAATAGTTTAAGTCTTGAAAATTGCATTACTTGGTTATGGAAAAATGGGCAAAGAAATTGAAAGAATTGCCTTAGAAAGAAATCATGACATCGTTTTAAAAATTGATTCTCCTGAAGATTGGGAGAAACATTTATTTGATTTCACTAAAGTGGATGTTGCTATCGAATTTAGCACTCCCGAAACGGTGCTTGATAATATTGTGAAATCTTTTTCGGCTGGTGTACCTATTGTTGTTGGAACAACAGGATGGAATAATGAATTAAATACAATTATAAATCTCTGTAAAGAAAAGGATCAGACAATCTTTTATTCATCTAACTTTAGTATAGGTGTTAATATCTTTTTTGAGATTAATAAAAAGCTTGCAAAGTTGATGAATAAGCATCCCGAATACGAAGTGTTTATTGAAGAAGTACATCACACTCAGAAATTAGATGCACCAAGTGGAACTGCAATAACATTAGCAAATGATATTATAAAAAACCTTCATAGAAAAGAGAAGTGGAATAATGAAATGACAGAAGATGAAGAGGCTATTGGAATTAAATCTATAAGAGAGAATAATATTCCAGGGACACATATAATTACCTATGAATCTAATATTGATAGTATCGAAATAACACATTCAGCTAAGAGCAGAAGAGGTTTTGCTTTCGGAGCAGTATTAGCAGCTGAATTTATTTATAATAAGAAAGGTGTCTTCGAAATGAAAGACATCTTATTTTAGTGTCACTTACAATATAATTAATTAATAATCGTTTTACAACAGTTATATATACATTAAAAAATAAATTATGAGCATTTTCGCATTATTATCACTGCTATTTTTCATCCTAACTATTATAGGTTTATGGAAGATGTTTGAGAAAGCAGCATATCCCGGGTGGGTCATCCTTATCCCTTTTTATAATTTTTATATTTGGTTGAAGATTATTAAAAAACCTTTATGGTGGTATATCTTTATTATAATTCCTTTCATTAATGTATTTACAGTAATGCTAATGGTAGTTGAATTAGTTAAATGTTTTAAAAAATATGGTCTTGGCGAACAAGCTATAAGTGTTCTTTTCCCTTTCTTTTATCTACCTTATATTGGCTTTAATAAAAAGGAAGAATACCTTGATCCCGATAAACGACCATTAATAAAGAAATCCGTAACACGCGAATGGGCTGATGCAATTATATTTGCTGTTATTGCTGCCACTATTATACGCACTTTCTTAATCGAAGCTTATACTATCCCTACTTCATCAATGGAGAAATCGCTTTTGGTAGGAGATTTTTTATTTGTTAGTAAGATAAGCTACGGTCCTAAAGTGCCGAATACTCCTTTGTCTTTTCCTTTTGCACATCATACTTTACCTTTAACAAGTACAGCTAAATCATATTTGGAGTGGATAAATTTACCATATTATCGTTTCCCTGGTTTAGCTAAAATAAAAAATAACGATGTAGTTGTTTTTAATTATCCTGATGGGGATACTGTTTCATTAAAATTTCAGAGCAATATAAGTTATTACCAACTTATACGTAGGTATAGTCGTGATGTAGTGTTAAATGACAGAGCTAATTTTGGAGAAATAGTTGCTCGTCCTGTAGATAAACGCGAAAACTTTATTAAGCGTTGCATAGGTATTCCCGGCGATATTATACAGATTATTGACAGACAAGTTTATGTTAATCATAAGAAAGCTGAGAATCCTGAAAATTATCAATTTAATTATGATATAATAACTCAGGATGGGCTTTTAACTGATAGAACTTTAAGGAAACTAGATGTTTCGCAAGAAGATATTGACAATTACAATAAAGCTCGAAGAGAAGGACCGGATAATGATTTAGCAGGACTATCAATGCGAATGGATACTATAGGACAATTACCTCTTACTACCGAAAAGTATGAAATGATAAAGAAATTACCTTCGGTTAAGAGCGTTACACATATTTATAATCCAGCAGGTGTGCCTAATCCTGATCTTTTTCCATTTGACACAATACATTACAAATGGAATATTGATAATTACGGTCCTATTTATATCCCTGAAAAAGGAAAAACTATTCCTATTAATATTAACAACTTATGTTTTTATCGTAGAGTAATTGAAACATTCGAAGAAAACAAACTTGAAGTTATTGGTGATAAAATTATTATAAATGGTAAAGAAAGTAATACTTATACTTTTAAAATGAATTATTACTGGATGCAAGGAGATAACCGACATAATTCGGCAGATTCACGTTATTGGGGATTTGTGCCTGAAGATCATATTGTAGGTAAGGCTTCTTTTGTATGGTTATCATTAGATAAAGATAAGAATTTTTTCCAGAAGATTCGTTGGAGCAAATTATTTAGATTTATAAATTAGTATTAAATAAATTCAATCAATATACAAAATGAAACAAGCAGAAATACATACAGAAAAAGGTGTAATGAAAGTTAACTTCTTTGAAGAAGATGCTCCTAACACTGTTGCTAACTTTATTAAGTTATCTAAAGAAGGGTTTTATGATGGTTTAACTTTTCATAGGGTTATTCCTGATTTCGTTATTCAGGGTGGATGTCCTAAAGGTAATGGCATGGGTGGCCCAGGTTATTCTATTAATTGTGAGCTTACAGGCAACAATCAATACCATGATAAAGGTGTACTTTCAATGGCACACGCAGGTAGAAATACAGGCGGTTCTCAGTTTTTTATCTGCCATAGTCGTCAAAATACGCAGCATTTAGATCGTCAGCATACTTGTTTTGGTAAGGTTTACGAAGGTTTAGATGTTATAGATCAGATTCGTCAAGGGGATATAATTACTAAGATAGTAGTTATAGAAGAAGAATAATTTTCATTTAATTTTAATTTTAGAGGTATAAACTTTATTGTTTATGCCTCTTTTTTTTAACAAAATTAAAATATTTTTCATATCTATATAGAATATTTTCAGATTTTTACAATATTTTAATAAACATTAATATAATTATTATTAAAATATTTTGTTTTATTTAATAAAATTATATTACTTTTGTAAAATAATAAATTAAAAATCTAATTAATAATTAAAAA
>JBAXLO010000143.1:0-12167 GCA_037134755.1 Bacteroidota bacterium
TGTTTCTATCCCATTTGAGATTTTAGGATCGCCCAGAAACTTGTTTCTATCCCATTTGAGATTTTAGGATCGTCCAGAAACATGTTGCTATCCTATTTGAAATTTTAGAATCGTCCAGAAACATGTTGCTATCCCATCTGGAATTTCAGGATCGTCTAGAAATAAGTTTGAACATGATATGGAAATCTCAGATCATACATTTTTCAAAAAAGATATGATATGGGAATTTAGGATTCAATCTTTTTCAATAAAGATATGATATGGAAATTTAGGATTCAATCTTTTTCAATAAAGATATGATATGGAAATTTAGGATCATCCATATACATTTTTCAATATCTTTCGAATTTATCAAAGCTTCTTATAAATATATTTTCTTTAGTTTGATGTTTTTTAGTGTAATAAAACCATCTATTAACTCTTCCTCGTCTCCCACCGACAAGCTTAATAAACAAACAGTGTCCTTGAGCTTGCCGAAAAGGCCGAGGTGCCAAGCTTACTAAAAAAAACACATACTCCCCCACCCATTCTCCTTTTTATGATTCTTTTTGAAAATTAGTTTGCACCCAATTACTTTTTTAAATTAAATTTGCACTTTTAAAATAACATCATTTATAAAACAAATTAAAACTGTAATTATAACAAAATGAAAAAAATAATCATTCTAATTTCAATAGTATTAGTTGGATTTACCACTAAACTTAGAGCCGATGAGGGAATGTGGCTACCCATGTTTATCGAAAGGCTTAATTATGTTGATATGCAAAAGGAAGGTCTACACCTTACTGCCGAAGAAATTTACAGCATCAATCATTCAAGTCTTAAAGATGCCATTATACAATTTGGCCCCGGATGTACAGGTGAAATGATATCAAATGAAGGTCTTATCTTGACTAATCATCATTGTGGATTTGGTTCGATACAATCGCACAGTACTATTCAGAATGATTATCTTACAAATGGTTTTTGGGCTATGAACAAAAACGAAGAAATGCCTAACGAAGGTTTAACTGCCCGCTTTTTAGTAAGAATGGAAGATGTTACAAAAGAAATGAATGGCATGTTGCCAGGTCTAAAAACAGAAGATGAGCGTAATGCAAGAATAGCAGAAGTACTAAAGAAACACGAAGCAGCTGATGGTAAAAATGGAGAATATGAAGTTGTGATTAAAAGTTTCTTTAATGGAAATGAATTTTATATGTTCATTTATCAGGTATTTAAAGATGTTAGACTTGTTGGAGCTCCACCAGTTTCGATAGGTAAGTTTGGTGCCGATACTGATAACTGGATGTGGCCACGTCATACCGGCGACTTTAGTTTGTTCAGAATTTATATGGCCCCTGATGGCAAGCCTGCTAAATTTGCCAAAGATAATATTCCGTTCAAACCTGCTCATTCGTTACCTATCTCTGTAAAAGGTGTTAAGAAAGGTGATTTCGCAATGATTATGGGCTATCCCGGCACTACCGATCGTTTCCTTTCTTCTTATGGTGTGCTAATGAATCTGGAGTTGAAAAACCCTAATATTGTTAAGATTCGTGCAGAGAAGTTAGCTATTATGAAACAATTTATGAATGCTGATCCTGCAGTAAGAATACAATATGATTCGAAGTATGCTCAAACTGCTAACTATTGGAAATATTATATTGGTGAATCAAAAGCTTTGCAACGCTTAAAGGTTTATAGTCAAAAGAAAGAGCTGGAAGATAAATTCACTAAATGGGTAGCTTTAAATCCAAACAATAAATATAAATATATTAATGCTTTGAAAGATATGGAAGACGCTTTTGCTAACATAAAGAAATACGAATTACAACGTTGGTATTTTATTGAAGGCATAGCAAGAGGTAATGAAATCTTAAGTTTCGCCAGATCATTCGCTAATTTATCAAAAGAATTAAAAGCTACAGCTCCCGACAAGGACAAAATAAGTAAAATGGTAGAAACATTAAAAGTAGCATCCGAAAAATATTTTAAAGATTACTACAAACCAACTGATAAGAAACTTCTGGAAGCAATGTTAACTTTATTTTACAACAATGTACCAAAAGAACAACAACCGGAAATGTTTGCTGCAATAGCTAATAAATCTAAAGGAAACTTCGCCGAATATACTGACAAGTTGTTCGGTAAAACTATCTTTGCAGACAAATCAAAAGTAGATGCTCTGCTTAAGAATCCTTCTGCTAAAGCTATAGATAATGATTTGGTTTATTTGTTATCTGATGCTTTCTTTTTAAATTATACTAAATTAAACAACGAAGTTAAGTTTTATAATGATAAATTAGAGCAAGCTAATCGTGCTTTTGTTGCAGGTGTTAGAGAGATGATGCCTGATAAGAAATTTGCACCTAATGCAAACTCTACTATGCGTCTAACTTACGGACAAGTGTTAGATTATTTTGGTGCTGATGCTGTTCATTATGATTATAAAACAACCTTGCAAGGTGTGATGGAAAAAGAAGATCCATCTAATCCTGAGTTTGTAGTGCCTGCCAAACTAAAACAATTGTACAATACTAAAGATTTTGGTATTTATGGTGAGAATGGTACGATGCCTGTGGCTTTCTTAAGTAATACAGATATTACCGGTGGCAACTCAGGGAGTCCGGTTATTAATGGCGACGGGCAGTTAATTGGTATTGCTTTTGATGGCAACTGGGAAGCAATGAGTGGCGGTATTACTTTCGATCCAAACTTGCAACGTACTATAAGTGTTGACATCCGTTATGTTTTATTTATTATAGATAAGTTTGCCGGAGCAACAAACATTATAAAAGAGTTGAATCTAAAAACAAATTAACAGAAGATATTTTAATATTAATTAAAGAGGAGCAAGATTTTGTTCCTCTTTTTTTTTACTTTTACCGATTATTTAGAAGAACAACTTGATCATGTCAACAAAGAAGCGATACCTTATATATATATGTAGCATATTTATTGCAATGCTCCTTGTGATAGCATTGCATAGCTTTCATTTAAGAGAACTAAGGTTTGGTAACTTTATCATAGTCATCTTACTTATATTTGTTTTTATTTTTATGGAATTAAAATTCATTAAGAATAAGAACAAAAAATCATAACAAATAAAGACATTTTAAACTATATACTTATGAAATCTAATTTAGAGCTGATAACAAATCAATTTAATATTGATGGTGCTTATATAAATGCTGAACCTATTGTTGCAGGTCATATTAACGATACTTTTTTAGTTAATACTAATGGTGATAAGCAACAGAAATATATTCTACAGCGAATCAATCATACTATCTTTAAGAATGTTCCCGAACTTCAAAATAATATAGTAAGGGTTACAAATCATATTAAAGAAAAGCTTTTTATTAATAATGTATTAGAAATAGATAGAAAAGTTATTACTCTTATTCCTGCCAAAGATAAAAATTGGTTTATTAATGATACTGATGGTAATTATTGGAGGATGATGTTGTTTATTGAGGGCAGTCATAGTTATAATCAATTATCTTCACCTAAACTAGCTTATGATGCAGGATTAGCCTTTGGTGAATTTGATGCTATGTTAGCTGATCTTCCCGGCGAACCATTGTTTGAAACAATTAAAGACTTCCATAACATGGAGTTCAGATTGCAACAGTTAAAAGATGCTATCCAAAACAATGTTGCCAATCGATTAGATTTAGTTATTGATGTAATAAAAGAAATAGAGAAACGCACAGAAGAAATGACTTTAATTAATCGCTTAGGTAATGAAGGAAAACTTCCTAAACGCATTATTCATTGCGATACTAAGATTAATAATGTTTTATTTGATGCTGAAGAAAACATCTTATGCATCATTGATCTCGACACTGTAATGTCGGGTTATATTACTTCTGATTTTGGTGATGCAATCCGTACAGGAGCTAATACCGGTGCTGAAGATGATATTAATCTAAATAATGTTTCGATGAGTATTGAATTATTCGAAGCTTACACTAAAGGATTTCTTAAAGGTACTGCCTCTTTTATTACGCAGCAGGAAAAAGATTGCCTGGCATTAAGTGCTAAGATGTTCGCATACATGCAAGCTGTCCGTTTCCTCACTGATTATTTAAATGATGATATTTATTATAAGACAAATCACAAAGAACATAACATCCAACGTACAAAAGCACAGTTGAAACTATTATATAGTATGGAAGCGCAGTACGAAAAGATGTGTAAGATTATTAAAGGATAAATTTAACCTTTAGTAATCCATATCATTGTTACCATTACCACCATCAGTTGGACGTTTGGCAGGCTTCTGTTTTAAACCGCCATTAATCTTATATGTAAAACTAAAATATAATATCCTGGATTCACGCTTACGATTCATCCTCGAATAGAAATCTGTCCCATAAGTTTCCATGTCGAAGTGTTGAGTATTAAAAATATCACTAACTCTTAATCCAATACTTGCCCTTTCTTTCAAGATGTCCTTTTTAACTGCTGCATCTGCTGAATACATAGCAAACATTTTACCTTGAGGGGTAATGATTGGTGCACGATAATTACCTGATAGTTGTATTGAAAATCCTTTTCCGAAGTTCATTGTAGAATTAAGTTTAGAAGTCCAGCTATAATTATCATTAGTAATACTTTCATCGATAATACTCCCTTCAATAATAGTACGGAAATAACTAAAACTTGCATTAACTCTCCACCATTTAGCTATCTCCTGGTCAACTACAAGCTCCACACCATAAGAAACCCCTTTCGAAAGGTTCTCAGTAGTCATATAGTTAACACCTTTTAAGGTATCCAACCAACTTATTCTTTTCATAACATCATTTATCTGACGATAAAAAACTGTTGAATTTAATGAAGTTTTCTTCCAATACTTTGAATGCCCAATCTCAAAAGAATTAACATATTCAGGAGTTAAATAAGGATTGCCAAAACGAATCATTAAGGGATTACTATAATCTTTAAAAGGATTTAAAGATTCAATATCAGGGCGATTAACTCTTCGGCTATAGCTAATAAGTATTTCATTTAGTTTTGGAAGCTTTTTAGAGACATGAACACTAGGATATATATTGTAATAATTATTAGTAACATTAATGTTTTGCGCCACTTGATCAGAGTTAGTAAAAGCAGCCTCAAACCTTAATCCAACTTGAGCAGAATATCCATTCTCCCATTCTTTTGATAAGGTTCCAAAGACAGAATGAAAGCTTTCATTATAAAGAAAATGATTGGAAGCGGTATCATTAGCAAAATAATTATTAGTTGTATTATCATAATCCTGCAACATAAAGTTATCATCTACATTACGTATGATTCCCTGATAACCTGTTTCTAATTTAAACTTATCAGTAAAAGGATGAACATAATTTAATAATATATTTGTAACATGATTATGTCCTTTATTATCCTGTGTTTGCAAATAAGGTGGCAATGAAGAAGGTGTAAGATTATTATTATAAAAGGTTTCGTTCATGGTAGTATACTCATCATTGTTCGAATTACTATACGAAACATCTAGTGTAAGTTCGCGTCCTTTTTGCTCAAAAGTCTTTTTATAATTTATAGAATAAGTTTGTGAATTATTCTTTTCGGCTTCATCATTTGTTTGTGTAAAATAATCATTCAGAATATTATTTACATCATAAGTTTTACTGTTAATATTCTGAGGACGATCACCATTCTCTATAGTAAACTGACCATAAATTGTAAGTGTATTCCATTTATTTAAATAAAAATCAGCACCTATTTTAAAGTTATTATTATTCGAAGTCCTTGTTCCCTCATTATGCTGATAGGTATTGGAAATCGTGTCGTTTACTCTAGCATTACGATAGGTATCTCCAAGATACTTAGAGGTGTTCCATCTTCCATCCCACGAACCAAACACATTGTATTTAGCAGTACTATAATTAAGATTCAACGAACTACTGTAACGATTACTTGTTCCTAAATTAATAGTTGCCACACCATTTAATCCTCGGGCAACCTTTTTCTTAAGTTTAATATTAATAATCCCCGACATCCCATCAGGATTGTATTTAGCTGAAGGATTGGTAATAATCTCAATACTTTCGATAGAACTTGCAGGTATCTGTTCAAGCACTGCTTGCCTACTGGTGCCCGCTAAAGCAGAAGGACGACCATCAATAAGTATATTTACATTAGTACTGCCTCTCATGCTTACATTGCCATCAATATCAACAGTAACTGAAGGCACAGTTTGCAAAACATCCACTGCCGAACCACCTGCACTTACAAGATTCTTTTCTACATTAACTACTTTCTTATCTAATGAATATTCTACCAGTTGCTTTTCAGCCGAAATAGTTACAGCATCAAGATTACTAGCTGCCGGACTAAACTTTATCTGCCCCAGATTCTTAGTTGTAGTATTTGGGTCAATAACTATATTTGGAACTTTTTGATTAGCATATCCTATAAAACTAATTTCAATATAATATTTCCCGTAAGGAATATTTTCTATCTTAAAATTACCTTTACTATCTGATAATGCGCCGCCTTTCATGGTTGAATCCTTGGCACTAAAGATAACAATATTTGCATATTCAACAGGTGCTGATGATTGTTTATCAACAATTACTCCGGTTACGCTTCCTTTATTAGCAGTCTCCCCTCCTTTTATAATAGGATTGCCGGGCTTAAAAGAAGATTGCGAAAATATAAAAGAATTTGTAAGAAAGATAAGTATGAAAAATAAGGTTAATAGTTTATATTTGATTTTAATATACATATTTTATGATTAAATGTGATTGCAATTTTTAATAAGACGCAAAATTATAAGTATTATTGTTATGATTAAATTATTTAACAAAGGTTTAAGAAAATAAATCAACTTATGATACTTCTTTGATTAAACGTTTCTTTATTTTTATGAATAAAAGTGAGGCTTTTGTTAGTCGGGATTTAGAATTTCAATATTTAGATTATGAAACTTAATATACTTTTCGTACAACATTTTTTTTATTTATTAATTTTAATATGATTTATATCCTTAATAAAACTAATAATGATAAATATCTTTATTTTTATTATTAGATAAGATTTTATTATAAGTTATTGACAAACTGTTTCAAGAATAATTAAAATCATCTTAAAAAGAAAAGAAAACGCTTAAAGTAAAAGGAGACCTCCTTTAGGTAAAAGGAGACCTCCTTTGGGTAAAAGGAGACCTCGTTTGGGTAAAAGGAGACCTCCTTTTGGTAAAAGGAGACCTCGTTTGGGTAAAAGGAGACCTCGTTTAGGTAAAAGGAGAGCTCCTTTTGGTAAAAGGAAACCTCCCTTTGGTAAAAGGAGACCTCCTTTTGGTAAAAAGAGACCTCCTTTCGCTAAAAGGAAGCTTCCTCTTAAATAAAGGTAGTTTATTAATTATAGTATGAATATGTTAAAATAAAATACCCTGATAAGATTGTGATCCTATCAGGGTATTAAATATTATATTATAGATTAATTAGTCTTTTACAAGCTTCTTAAAATTAATAGTCTTACCGTTATCAAGTTTAATCAAATAAACTCCTGATGAAAGACTAGTAGTTTCAATAGTTGTTTTTCCTATTACACTACCACTATATACAACCTGCCCTATTGAATTTAAGATTTCATAATAAAGCTTGTCATTATTTACTGTATTTTCTATTATTAATTCATTAGAAACAGGATTAGGATAAACTTTTATCGCATTATTAATATTATTTTCGTCAATTCCGTAATTAATTACTTGAAGAATATTAGAAGGAAGTGAAGTACAACCATTAACAGTTACAGTTGCATGATAATCACCATTAGAAAATGCAACACACGTTTGATTAGTACCTAAAGAAGAAGGACCTACATACCATTGGTTACCTGTAGTAGCACTTGAAGTAAGAGTTAAAGAATTAGATCCCGGAACAAATGAAATTACAGGAGGTGGTGGAGTTGAATTAAATGTTATATTCAATGTTTTTGCTACACCTATACCACAAGCATTTTTACCATATACAGAAATAGTGAGTGTTTGTCCTACATTATAGCCTCCAACATAAACTGAATCGCTATTTAAAGTGCTTGTAGTATCTACACCCTGAACAGTCCATACATATTGCGTAGCATAAAGAATAGGTGCAACTAAATAATTTAATTTATGATTTATAGGCAAACAAATAGGCGACTGACCATAAATAGTACCGGCATCAGCAGGGAGATCACAGGTTGAAAAACGAGCTAAGATAGCATCATCAGTACCACCTAAAACAGTTTGATAAGCACCTGTAGTAGCTATGTCATCAGTAGAAGCAGATTGACCTGTAATAAATACATTACCACTACCATCAAAGGCTACGGCAGTTCCTTTATCGTCACCTTCGCCACCAAAATAAGTACCCCATTTTCTTAGATCAGTATTATCAAATTTCACTACAAAAGCATCACCTGTAACAGTTCCACCACTAAAAGCTGGCTGATAAGAACTATTAGATGAAATAGAAGCAGGTGAAGTTGTATAACCGGTTATAGCAATATAACTTCCACTTTGATCGCATGCTACACCTAATGCATAATCATTATTTACACCACCATAATAAGTACCAAAGATATGAGCTCCATTTGTCTTGAATTTACTTAGAAAAGCATCAATACCTCCACCTGATGTTGTCTGAAAAGAACCTGCTGTAGCAATAGCATCGGGTGAATTTGTATATCCTGCAATTACCACGTTACCCCCAACATCACATGCAGCTCCTGTAGCCTGATCGTCGCCACTACCACCATAATAAGTACCCCAAGAACGAGTGCCTGCGGCAAGAAATTTAGTTACAAATACATCATAAGCACCACCTCCAAAAGTAGTTTGACTAGCACCAATAGATGTCATAGCATTAGTTGAATTGGTAATACCAGTAATAAATATATTTCCACCTACGTCACAAGATATTCCTTTTCCTTGATCATCACCACTACCACCATAATAAGTAGCCCATTGACGAACACCTGTAGAATTAAATTTAACAATAAAAGCATCGTTTGTTCCACCACCAAAAGCTGCCTGATAAGCACCCGTGCTAGAGATTGCACTGGTAGAATTGGTAACACCTGTTATGTAAACATTTCCTGTTGCATCACACGCAATACCTGTAGCTTTATCATCACCTGTTCCACCAAAAAAAGTAGCCCATTGACGTACTCCACTAGTACTAAACTTAGCAACAAACGCATCAGTTAAACCACCTATTACTGTTTGATAAGCACCTACTGTAGCTATTGAATCAGCTGAATTAGTAAACCCTGTAATATAAACATTTCCTGTAGCATCACAGCTCATCGCGGTAGCTTCATCATCACCTGTACCACCAAAGTAGGTTGCCCACATAATAGCTCCATTGTTATCAAACTTAGCAAGGAAAGCATCTCTGGTTCCACCACCAAAAGTAGTTTGATTAGCTCCCGTTGTAGCAATAGTAGCTGTTGAATTAGTATAACCTGTAATAAATGCATCGCCATTAGTATTGCATACAACTCCTGTTCCGGTTTCGCTTCCACTTCCACCAAAGTATGTTGCCCAGTCAAGGTTTGGATTAGGATCAATAATTAATGTTTGAGAAGTATTATAAGCAGGCACATTAAAACTATAAATATCTTTTGCTATTTTATTGTAAGCTACAGTTAGTTTAGTGTTAGTTTCTTTTACCCAACTTGCAGGAATGTTTTCAGTAAACCTTCCGTTAACAACATCGATGTTAACTTTGTTTTCATTCAAAGCAGTTTCTTTTGCACCTTTGTAATGTAACTTTATTTGGTTAGCATCAGCCCCCGGATGCACAACAAAAGAGTATTCAAATGACTTATCTTTACTAGCCTGCGCTTCGAAAATCATATCAATACCTGAATAAATGTTTTTGTAAGTAATCTTTTTATAATTATGTAAGTTTGAAGCTTTACTTTTAGAAGAAGCATTATAATAGTTTACATAACTAGTAGAAGCTTGCTCAGCAATGATTTCAGGATTTGCATTAGCTCCCACCAAATCAATATCTACTCTATGAAACGAATACTTATAATCTTTTGCAGGAATTATGTTTGGCTGCATTTTAATAGCCAAAGGATCTTTTTGATTATCCATTACCTCAGCTTTATATGTATCGTAACTAAAGCTATTCTTTTTCAGTTGCACATTCATACCACTCATGCCACTTAAAAGATAGATTACTTCTGTATTAGCTTTTCGATTTTGATCTACAATCTGACCTTTATTTTCGATAAAGCCGCATTGTGATTTCATTGAATTGAATTTTCCAATATCAATTTTACTTTGCGAATTAACATTGCACATTAATAAGACAGCTGCTAAAAATAAGAATACTTTTTTCACTTTATTAGATATTTATTTTGTCCAATCCCCTTGAACGTTTATTTATTTTTAAAAGCGTGGGAATCTAACATATTAAGTTAACGCTTTTATTATTTAATTATAAATATATATTATATGTTTATTATAACAATCTATTTTAAATAAAGTGCAAAGTTAATATAAATTTAATAAGATAGATACTTTTTAACACAATTTTATCATTTGTTTTTCTTCTTTTCATCATTTTACATAAAGTTCAATTATTATAACATTTTTATGTGTTATTGGTTAATGAAATTGTAAGGCTATTTTTTAGTAATAATATCCTTTTAGTATCATTATATATATGTACTTTTGTAAAGTAAAACAATTTAGTTAACATGATATTTAAATCAATACATTATAATTATAATAAGTGCTTTGTAAGACTAATTAATCTTGTAATAGTATTAATTGTATTGGCATCATGTACTCACGACAAACAAAGTTTGCCTATAAATACCTCCCCAATAGCACAAAGCCCCATTGTTCCTATTGACACCACTTCATTAAACTTTTTTATACTTAGCGATTGGGGATTCAACGGTTTTATTGATCAAAGGAGGGTGAAATGGGAGATGAATAAGATTGCTAAAGTTATTAAATTGAGTTATATTCTTACTTGTGGTGATAATTTTCAAGACGTAGGTGTTACGAGTGTAAATGATCCCCTTTGGCAACTTAATTATGTGAGTGTTTATAACGATAGTTCTTTATTAGTGCCTTGGTATCCGGCTCTTGGCAATCATGATTACATGTCTAATCCTGATGCACAGGTTGAATATTCTGCAATAAATACCTACTGGAATATGCCTGCTAGATATTATTCTTACGTCAAACAAGTAGATTCAAATACGTATGCAAGATATATTGTCCTCGACACTTATGATTTGATAACAAAATACCAAAGCTTGGCTGACACCACTAAATTTGACACCATTACTCAATATGTATGGTTGAAAAACATCTTATCGGATCTAAAAGAGAAATGGATCTTTGTTTACGGTCATCATCCAATGTTTTCGGCTAGTCTTGTTCATGGCGACACCAAAGAATTAAAGATAATGGTTAAGCCTCTTTTCGATACCTATAATGTTGACTTTTATATTTGCGGCCACGATCATGATTTCGAACATGCCAGAGAAAGTAACAGAGGCACTGATTATATTGTTACCGGCACCGGAGGCACTGTTCGTCCAATTGGATATGATGATAAGACTATCTTTTCGTTGTCGGCTCTTGGGTTTACGTATATCTCTTTGACAACTGATAAAGCTAAATTATATTTTATTACTGCTGATAATAAAGTAGGATATAGCTATGTAAGAATTAAATAATCACGCTTGCCTACCGGTAAGCAGGAATTACGAATTACGAATTACGAAAAATGATTGTCAAAAATTCTTACCTTACCTTAAGGCTTATCGGAATTAGTAATTATTTTAAAACAATGAATAACTCATTTATTGGGTTTAATTATGGTTTTTATATTAATGTATTGAATAATAAGCTTTATTATGATATTTTGATTCTTCTATTCTAAAATAAATTAGATTTGATTTTAAAAAACAGTTTATCTTATACAAAAAAGCCTAAAAAGTCCATTTTTTAATCACCTGATAATGATCCGAATCACTTCCTTTTTTTTTGGGGGGACTCCATTCGGTTCCGAATGACCTCCCTTTTTTTTGAGGGGACTCCATTCGGTTCCGAATTGCTTCCCTTTATTCTGAGGGGAAGCAAATCGGTTTCCTTTTGCTTCCTTTTTTTTTGGGGGGACTCCATTCGGTTCCGAATGACCTCCCTTTTTTTT
>JBAXLO010000144.1:0-12129 GCA_037134755.1 Bacteroidota bacterium
CATAATGTTAATTATGCGCAAATGTATTATTATATTTTTTATTGTTTTACTTCCTTCAATAGCAGTTAGTAAATGTTTTCTTTGTGCTTCTTTTTTACCTTCAAAGTCTTCACTTGTTTTAATAGCTTCTTTTTTTCCTTTTTAGTAAGTTTTATATTGTATTCTAAACATGTTTTATCTTCTTCTTTAACATTTTCATCCGCAAATAACTTAACGAAGAATTCATCCAATACCTTAAAAGTCTCGAGTAATATTTATGATGATTTAAAAGTGGATTATGAAATTTATCATGAATGGCCATTATGTAATAGTGTGTTAAAAGTAGATAGTTTTTTAAGCTATGAATATTAATCAGAATACTTATTAAACTTAATAAATAAAAACATACATCTATTCCTCGTGTATTGATATATTTGTAATATTTTACATCAATTTGTCATTTGTAAAACATCAATAATAAGATTACTAACACCAGGTTTTTTTTTGGCCAGTTTTTTAAGATATTCTATGATATTAATTTTTAATTGTTCATTTTTTGTTAATTCTAAAATTTCAGAAGCAAGTAACCAATCAGAATGATATTTATTTATTATGTTTTTAAATATTTCTTCTAACATTTCTTCATTATTAATTTTTTCATTTCTGATTTTCCTTACATTCTTATATAGAGAATCCAAAATCATATTTTCTTGAGATATTACATGCTTTATTGTTGTAGTTTGAGACACATTATAAAGATCTTGAAAAGAGTTGAAATCTGCCGCTCCTGCATATGCTGAAACTATTTCTTTTCCTATTGCAATATCATAAACTCCATATTCGGGTTTAAAAAGGATTTCATCTTTATAAGTTACAGTACAGTCAATTAATTGTATCAACATTAGTTTTCCTTGAATATTTCTAATACCTGTAACATTCAATCCTTCAACTTTAATTCCACTTTCAAATTCAAACGATAAAGGTTTTCCATCATAAAAATTATATGCCTTTAAATCACTTGGCCCCATATCTTCAATTGCCAGATTAAAGTTCTTTAATTTACCAAGTGGTGATGAAAATCCATATGGATGAGTTTCGACACCATGTCCAATAAGTTCTTTATCAGAATAAGCTAAGGCTGTAGGTCCTTCCGTTTGAAAAAATACCACTTGATTATCTTCATTCTTCAACATTTTGCAAAACTTCCCTGAAATTTGCAATCCTGTGGTTAATTGAATTGTACCTACCATTCCTGAATTTATTAACTTTTGAAGTCCTTTATGGCCACCTTTTCTAACACTAAGTGTTCCGGCAAACTCTTCTAATATTTGCATAAGATGTGAAAAGTCTGGTGTAACAAACAATTGAGGTTGAGGCTTTGTAATATCAAAACCTACATTGACAGCATCAATAGTTAAAGGTAATTTCTTAACTTTTGCTTCCATACATGATTTACTTTCACCAATTGATGATAATAATCCGGCTCCATAAATATTAGGATTTTCAAAGTCGCCAATAAGCCCATATTCAACTGTCCACCATTGCAGGTTTCTAATCTGAGACATCTCAGAAAATTCAACATGCATTTCCTGAAGTCTTTCTACTTCTTTTTCAGCATTTTTAATATCTTCCTCCCCTACTCCTTTGGCTTCTTTTAAAATAGATAATTTTCTAACAGCTTCATATAAATCCAAATCATATTTTGATAAAATGGCTTTGGCTCCTATTTCTCCTAAACGTCTTAAAAACTCTGCATAATCAGGATTTGCAATAATTGGAGCATGACCGGCAGCTTCATGTATAATATCAGGTGCAGGAGTGTATTCTATATTCTCTAACTGTCTAATATCGGTTGCAATAACTAACACTTTATAAGCCTGAAATTCCATAAAAGCATTTGGTGGTATAAACCCATCTACAGTTACTGCCGCCCAACCTATATCTTTTAAAATACGGTTCATCCCATACATGTTAGGAATTTCTTCAATTGATATTCCTGTTTTCACTAGTCCTTCTATATATGAATTATGTGCTACCATTGATAAATATTGAACATTTTTCTTCATAACATACCTCCATACAGCCTGATCAATAGAGCTATATTCCGAATAATTTTGAGGTTTAATAAATTGTTTCAAATGTGGAGGCAATCTTTTTATATTCTCGATAGTATCAAATTCAAATTCTTTATCTGTCATAACTATATTATCCATATTTATTAAAATTAAGCTTTAATTACTATTTAATGAATATTTTTGTGGTAATACAACACTATTACACTCCTAATTTAAATTAGAGTATTTGTGTGAGTGCCATTCTAAATATTTATACAGATATAATAACAAAGATTTTATATTTGTGCTTTTCAATTCTTAATTATTTTTCAGCATTTAGTAATTTAAAACTTTATTTTACTTGAAAAATAATTGAATTAATATTTACTGCATAATAAAGTTTAGATACTTTCTAAATAATCTCTATATAATCAATTAATAAAATTGAATTAAAGGGAATTGAATTATATTTGCATCATGAAGAATCATTCTTAAGATATTATTAAGTAGATTTTTTTTTATAAATAACAGGTAGTCATAATAGGATAAATTGTTATCATTATCATTATCATTATCATTTATTGATGAGATATTATTAATTCTTGAGGCGTTCTTTTTACTTCTTGGAGCGTTATAATCACTTCTTGAGTTTTTAAAGCGAGACGAACAATCATTATATATCAACACTTTAGTATTGAGTTTAAGAGTTACTTAATTTAATCACGTAAGCCCTTTGCTTAGTAGCTTTGGGGAATATGTGAGACTTGGCGATTTTACGATATGGTGAGTTGTAACTGAAATGGCGAAGCTGTGAAGAAAATTTGATGATTTGGTGATTTATGAAATAAATTATTATCTTTGTAAAAAATTAAATAGGACATTCGTCAATATAAACAAGTTGACTACAACCACAAAAATACCACAATGACAGATAGTTTCACTGAATTTTATGTTTATGTCTATATTGATCCGAGAAACTTTGAAGAGTTTTACTATGGTAAAGGAACAGGCAATAGAAAAAATGCCCACTTGACTGATGAAAGTGATTCTGAGAAAGCAAAACGTATAAAAGCAATAAAAAAGGAAGGACTTGAGCCAATTATAAAAGTGATTGCTACGGGTTTGACTGAAAGAGAAGCTTTTTTGATTGAGAAAACTTTAATCTGGAAACTTGGAAGAACTCTTACAAATCTTTCATCTGGTCATTTTGCAGACAAATTCAGACCTCATGATACATATCATTTGGATTTAACAGGATTTGACTTTAAAAATGGACTTTACTATGTAAACGTTGGACAAGGAGAACATCGCTGTTGGGATGATTGCAGTAAATTTGGTTTTTTGTCAGCAGGGCAAGATAAAAAGTGGAGTGACCCAATTAGAACTTTAGAAATTGGTGATATTGTTGTTGCCTACTTAAAAACCCACGGATATGTTGGTATAGGACGAATAAATGAGAAAGCAGTAAAAGTAAATGATTTTAAAATAAATGGAAATTCGTTAAAGCATCTTAATTTAAAGGTTCCAAATATTTTTGAAAATGCAGAAAATGAAAAGACAGAGTATTTAGTCAGGGTAGACTGGATAAAATCTGTCAATGACAAATCTGCTAAATGGAAAAGTAACTCAAGACTTTTTACAACTCAATTGATAAAAGCTTCATTACAAAGTCAACCGAAAACCATTGAGTTTTTAGAAAGGGAATTTAACATTATTTTTAAGGATTTATTATTGATAGAATAAATAAAGCAAAACCACTTTACATGAAGTTCCCTTTTTTCTTGCAATTTGTGCGATATTGTTATTTATTCTTGCAGTTTTTTATTCAATTGACTATTTCTGAAAAATTATTAAACAACGCAAAGAAAAGAAGATAGCTGATATTACTGATAATTCAAAAAATGAAAATATTAGTTAAAGTGTTTACTACGTTTAACATGGGACACAAAAATATTAATTTTGCAATACTAAAATACAATTTATGGGATTCTCTGAAATAAAAAAAGAATTGAAAAAACTTGAAAAAGACAGAATAATTGACTTAATTTCTGATCTCTATAAAAAGAACAATGCAGTTAAAGAATATTTAGATTTTTATACAAATCCAAATGAAAAAGAAATATTAATTAAATATAAAGTAAAGGTTTATGAAGCTTTTTATCCTAAACGTGGATATGGGTTTAAACTATCGAATGGAAAGAAGGCGATTTCAGATTTTAAAAAGTTAGAACCTTCGAAAGAATATATAGCAGATTTAATGCTTTATTATGTTGAAACAGGAGTTATATTTACTAATGAATTTGGAGATATAGATGAACCATTTTATAATAGCATGGAAAGTGTATTTCATCAAGCTCTTAAATTGATGGAAAAAGAAAGTATTTTAGAATTATTTAAAGATAGAGCACAAAAAGTAGTAAAAGACACAAGTGGAATCGGTTGGGGATTTCATGATGGATTAAGTTATACATACTATGAATTTTACCATTAATATTTACTCAATTATATAATTAATCATAAAATAAAAAACCTCCCTTTCTTGCGAAAAGGAGGTTTTTTATTTTATGTAAACAATTATTTGTTACGAAACTTTTGCACAGAAAAACTCACGATTCATACGTGCAATATTATCAGCTGATATTTGTTTAGGACATTCAGCTTCGCAAGCATAAGTATTAGTACAATTACCAAAACCAAGTTCATCCATTTTTGCAACCATAGCCTCTACCCTACTCTGAGCTTCCATTTTACCTTGTGGCAATAATGCAAACTGAGAAACTTTAGCAGCTACAAACAACATTGCAGAAGCATTTTTACAAGCAGCCACACAAGCACCACAACCTATACAAGCTGCAGCATCCATAGCTAACTCAGCATCTGCTCTGTTAATAGGAATCGAATTTGCATCTGGAACACCACCTGTAGTTACTGACACATAACCACCAGCCTGAATAATTTCGTCAAATGCTTTACGGTTAATCATAAGATCCTTAATAACAGGGAATGCTTTTGAACGCCAAGGTTCAATTACAATAGTATCCCCATCTTTGAACTTACGCATGTGCAACTGGCATGTAGTTACTTCATCATCTGGTCCGTGAGGGCGACCATTAATATAAAGACTACACATTCCACAAATACCTTCGCGACAATCGTGATCGAAATTAATTGGAAGTTGAACTTTATCAATTAAGGATTCATTAAGTATATCTAACATTTCTAAAAACGAACATTCTGTAGATATACCGGTAACTTTGTATGTTTCGAATTTCCCTTTTGCTTTAGGATTTTCCTGACGCCATATTTTTAATGTAAGATCCATGTTTTTCTTTTTAAATGTGATTAAATCAAATACTATTTATAATCTCTTTGTTTTACTTCAATTGATTCATAAACCAATGGTTCTTTGTGTAAAACAGGAGCTTCGTTTTCGCCTTTATATTCCCAGGCTCCAACAAATTTAAAGTCATCGTCATTTCGCTTAGCTTCTCCTTCAGGAGTTTGATGTTCTTCTCTAAAATGACCTCCACATGATTCTTCACGTTGCAAAGCATCAATTGCTAATAATTCACCTAATTCAATAAAGTCAGCAACTCTTGTAGCTTTTTCTAATTCAGTATTAACACCATTATTATCACCCGGAATTCTTAAATCAGACCAAAAGTCTTTCTTTAATTCACGGATAAGTTCAATAGCTTTCTTTAATCCATCAGCAGTTCTGCCCATTCCAACATAATCCCACATGATGTTCCCTAGCTTTCTATGGAAATGATCTACTGATTTATTTCCTTTAATACCCATCAACTTATCCAGTCTGTCTTTAACTGCTTTTTCAGTTTCAACAAACTCAGGAATGTCAGTCGACATACGAGGAACTTTAATATCTTTAGATAAATAATTTTGAATAGTATAAGGAAGCACGAAATAACCATCAGATAAACCTTGCATTAAAGCGGAAGCACCTAAACGGTTAGCACCATGATCAGAGAAATTAGCTTCACCAGCAACAAATAATCCTGGTATAGTAGATTGTAATTCATAATCAACCCAAGTACCACCCATAGTATAATGTACAGCAGGATAAATCATCATTGGATTTTGATATGGATTTTCATCAACTATCTTTTCGTACATCTGGAATAAATTGCCATATCTTTCTTCAATAACATCTTTACCTAGACGTTTAATTGAATCTTTAAAATCAAGATAAACAGCTAAACCTGTTGTTCCAACACCATAACCTGCATCACATCTTTCTTTAGCAGCTCTTGAAGCCACATCACGAGGAACAAGGTTTCCGAATGCTGGATATCTTCTTTCTAAGAAATAATCACGATCTTCTTCTTTAAGATCAATTGCATTCATCTTTTTATTTCTTATCTTTTCAGCATCCTCTTTATTTTTAGGAACCCAAATACGACCGTCATTACGTAAACTTTCACTCATAAGTGTTAGTTTAGATTGATAATCTCCATGAACAGGAATACAAGTTGGATGTATCTGAACATAACAAGGATTAGCAAAGAAAGCACCTTTCTTATAAATCTGCCATGCTGCACTTACATTCGAATTCATTGCATTAGTAGATAGGAAATAGACATTACCATAACCACCTGTTGCAACAACTACTGCATGACCAAAATGTTTTTCAAGTTCACCTGTAACAAGATTTCTTGTAATAATACCTCTTGCTTTGCCTTCAACTAATACAACATCCATCATTTCCTGACGGGTGTAAAGAGTAACATTACCAAGTTTTATCTGATGACTTAAAGCACCATAAGCGCCTAATAATAATTGTTGTCCGGTTTGTCCACGAGCATAAAAAGTACGCGATACCTGAGCACCACCAAACGAACGATTATCTAATAAACCACTATAATCTCTTGCAAAAGGAACACCCTGTGCAACACATTGATCGATAATTGAATTACTAACTTCAGCTAAACGATGTACATTAGCTTCTCTTGCACGATAATCACCACCTTTAATAGTGTCGTAGAATAAACGATAAACACTATCACCATCATTTGGATAATTCTTAGCAGCATTTATACCGCCTTGAGCAGCTATACTATGTGCTCTTCTTGGACTATCCTGTATACAAAATATCTTAACTTTAAATCCTAATGCTCCTAAACTTGCTGCAGCTGAAGCACCTGCTAAACCTGTTCCTACAACTATAATATCTAATTTAGGTTTGTTTGGTGGATTTACAAGATTCTGATGTGCTTTATAATGCGACCATTTTTCGGCTAATGGACCTTGAGGTATTTTTGAGTTTAATTGTGTCATTTCTTTTCTTTTTATTTAAAAAACATAAAAAATATTGGTATAATACAGAAACCTACAGCAATTATAATTGAATAAACTGTAGAGAAACCCTTAATACAAGGTGTGTATTTTGGATGATTAAGTCCAATTGATTGGAATGCAGCTTGAAATGCATGATTTAAATGAAATCCTAATGTTCCTATTAATACTATATATAATATAGAGTAAACATTGTTATGGAATAAATCTATAGCTCCTTTATAAAAATCAGGTTCTCCAGGATATTTAGTGGATTCTTGTCCAAGTTCAACTATTCCTATCTTTCTGAAATAGAAATTCATAAAGTGAATAATAAGAAAGATAAATACTATCCCTCCTGTGTAAATCATGTACTTCGAAAGAAAAGAAGTAGTAGTTTTGTTGCTGACCATGTATCTAACAGGTCTTGCCATCCAGTTTTGAATCTGTAATAAGATCCCAAAAAAGATATGGATTAGGAAACCGGCCATCAAAACAATTTCGAAGACCTTTACTACATAGTTGGTTCCCATAAAATGTGCTGCGGCATTAAACCATACGCCGTCATCACTTCTTAATAAACAAAGATTTATTGCTAGATGTACTAACAGAAATACCATTAAGAATATTCCTGCAAATGCCATCACAAACTTCTTTGTTACAGATGAAAGAGTTAATAAAGAGTTACTCATGATAAATTGATTTAGTTTTAAATAATAATAAAATCATTTTTAAAATAAAATACAAATACAATCTAAATTTTTCGTACGTTTGTATCCTTATTTGAAACAACAAATTTAGGTAAAATATTTATACTAACAGGTCATAATAATCAAAATAATAATGATAAATATCAACAAAACACTATGAGTATTAATAATGAGTTATTTGTAAAGAACAGAAATAAGCTTGCGCAGAAATTAAAATCAAAATCTGTAGCAATTATTAATTCAAATGATGAAATGCCACGTAATGGCGATCAGTATTTCCCTTACAGGCAGCATTCGGATATGTTTTATCTGACAGGTGTAAATTATAAGAATATTACACTGATAATCTGTCCTGAACATCCAATTGAGAAGTACAGAGAGATTATCTTTTCTCCTGAACCTGATGAATTAACCATGACTTGGTACGGTCATGTTCCGGATAAAGATGAATTGAAAGCAATATCAGGAATTAAAAATGTTCTATGGACAAGCGATTTTGATGCAGTTCTAAAAGATTTATTAATGAATTGCGATTATGTTTACATAAATGCTAATGAATTAATAAAGTTTATGCCTGTAGTTGAATCACCCGATCAGCGTTTTACTAAAAAGATAAAAGAAGAATATCCTTTGCATAAACTTAAAAGATTAGCTCCTATTATTGCTGATATAAGATTAAGTAAAGAAAAAGAAGAGATTGAGTTAATGCAAAAAGCTTGTGATATCACTGCAACTACTTTCGAAAGTCTTTTAAAAATGGTTAAGCCGGGAGTAAATGAAAGAGAAGTGTCAGCAGAGATCAGTCATAAGTTTACAGTTAATGGAGCCGAAGCACATGCCTTCCCTCCTATTTGTGCTTCAGGTGTTAATGCTTGTACTTTGCATTATGTTGATAATAATTGTGAATGTAAAGATGGTGATCTTTTACTTATTGATTTCGGTGCGGAATATAGTAATTATGCTGCTGATTGTTCACGTACTATTCCTGTTAATGGCAAGTTCACTGAACGCCAGAAGGCTTGTTATGAAGCTGTTTTAAGAGTGCATAAAAAGATGATTCCTCACTTTGTTGTTGGCAATACTATTGATAATCTTAATAAAGAAACTTGTAGACTTATGGAGGAAGAAATGATAGGTTTAGGTTTGTTTACCAAAGAAGATGTTGCTAAGCAAAACCCTGATTCACCTCTGTATTTTAAGTACTATATGCATGGTCTTTCTCACTTTATAGGATTAGATGCTCACGACACAGGAACCAAACAAACACCTTTTGTTGCAGGAGTAGTTCTTTCATGCGAACCAGGTATTTATATTAAAGAAGAAAAGATAGGTATCCGCATTGAGAATGATATTTTGGTTACCGATGATAAACCAATAAATCTAATGCAGAATATCCCTATGGAAGTAGAAGAAATAGAAAATTTGATGCGTAGATAAACAATATTTGTAGGGGCGAATTGAATTCGCCCTTTTTATTTTATATTTAGATCCAAAGCTCGGGTTTAAATATAAATAAGAAAAATAATGAGCAATTACTTTCCTGACAGGTTTTTCATCCTGTCAGGTATAACAAATTATTTAATAATTAATGCTTTAGAAAAATGATTCAACCTAACAGGTATTGTTCTCTTGTTAGTTTTTTTTATATTTTTATAATGATGATTTTTATATTTATATCCAAAACAAGGTTTAAATATAAAAGAGAAGAAGTAAGACAACTTATCTTTATATAAAACGAATCAATGTAAATTGTACTGTTTTTCGCCCTCTCCTTTGGAGAGGGTTGGGGTGAGGTCTTAGATCCAAAGCTCGGGTTTAAATATGAATAAGAAAAATAATGTGCAATTACTTTCCTGACAGGTTTTTCATCCTGTCAGGTATAACAGATTATTTAATAATTAATGCTTTAGGAAAATGATTCAGCCTAACAGGTATTGTTCTCCTGTTAGTTTTTTTTTAAATGATGATTTTTATATTTATATCCAAAACAAGGTTTAAATAAAAAAGAGAAGAAGTAAGACAACTTATCTTTAGATAAAACGAATCATTCTATATTGCTCTGTTATAGCCCCTTTTTAAGGGGTTGGGGTTCTTTCTTTTTATTTAAATCCAAAGCTCGGGTTTAAATATTATAAAGAAGAAGTAATTATTTAAAGTCCAAATCGTCCCATTTCTTCAAAAAATTACATTTTACATTTTCAATCATACATATTACATTTATTTTTCTCTTTGCGTACTTTGCGAATTCCTTTGTTTTACTTTGCGTGAAAAAAGTCATTACTTAATTATTAAACGTTCCAACTATCCCAATCGTCCCATTTTATATAAAATTCAATTCTCTTCAAATAACATTCAATAAAAATTTCTAATGACTCTTTATATTTTAAAAATCATTTAATCCAAATATAATATTATTTCGTTCTTTTTTCTTGAAGTCCTCTCCTCACAGGAGAGGATTTAGGTGAGGTTAAATGGATCTCAATCCTAACAAAAATTGATTCATAAATTGCGATAAATTATTGACACCCGATTTCAAATTATTGACACCTTCACAAAAATTATTGACTACCCTGCAAATATATTTATTTTATTTTGAAAAAATATCGACACCTATGCCAAAAATATTGACACCTTAGCCAAAAATATCGATACCTCAACAGAAAATATTGACACCTCACATAAAAATATTGATACCTCGACAAAAAATATTGACCACTTTAACCATGAATACGACCATTTTTTCAAAATATTGAGCAAAATCAAGGGTTTCGAAAATCAAGGTGATAGTTATGTGCTATAATAAAACACAAATTATATTAAAAAAAAGAATAAAAAAGAAGATTTAATGGTAAATATTTAGTATGTTTGCAAACAATAATAATAACCTACTCTTTCCCTCAATCCAATCGGTCACCGAGCGGAGCGATCCCTGAGCGAAGTCGAAGGGTCGAGGTGAGTGGGGTAAAAATCAATAAATATGTTTGACAAGAAAATTTTTATCGAAAGAAGAAACCAATTAAAGAAAGATGTTAAATCAGGATTGGTTTTATTATTAGGCAATAAAGAAGTTGCTTTCAACTATCCAGCTAACACTTATAGCTTCCGTCAGGACAGCAATTTCCTTTATTTCTTCGGTTTGCACGATGCAGATTTAGCAGGAGTAATTGATATCGACAATCAAAAAGATTATATCTTTGGTAACGATGTTGATATGGATGATATTATCTGGATGGGTAATCAACCTTCAGTAAAAGAAAGAGCTGAAAAGGTTGGTGTTGATAATACTAACCCAATGCCTAAGCTTGCAGAAATGTTAACAGAAGCTATTAAACAAGGTCGTAAGATACATTTTGTTTCTCCATACCGTGGCGAAACTCAGATGCAGTTAGCCGATTTGTTAGGTATTAAATATACTAATGTAAAGAATTATATTTCTATTGAATTAGTTAAAGCTATTATCAAACAAAGAAGTATTAAATCTGATTTGGAAGTAGCCGAAATAGAAAAAGCTATAGCAACAGCTTACGATATGCACACAACAGCTATGAAGATGGCTCATCCGGGTATTATAGAACAACAGATTGCAGGTGCTATGGAAGGAATTGCTATTGCTGCCGGTGGACCGGTTTCATTCCCGGTTATACTTAGCGTTAACGGTCAAACTTTGCACAATCATTATCATGGCAACGTTCTTACTGAAGGTCGTATGATGGTAGCTGATGCCGGTTGCGAAACCGAGATGAATTATTGCAGTGATATTACTCGTACAGTTCCTGTTGGTGGTAAGTTTAACGAACGTCAGAAAGCTATTTACGAAATAGTTTTAAATGCTAATCTAAAAGCTATTGAAGCTATCAAACCTGGTATTCCTTACAGAGATATTCATTTGTTAAGTGCCAAAGTAGTTGCTCAAGGTCTTAAAGATTTAGGTTTGATGAAAGGGGATATCGACGAAGCAGTAAGCAAAGGTGCACATGCAATGTTCTATCCTCATGGACTTGGTCATATGTTAGGTATGGATGTGCATGATATGGAAGGTATGGGTGAGAATTATGTTGGTTATGACGAAGAAATAAAGAGAAGTACTATCTTCG
>JBAXLO010000145.1:0-11901 GCA_037134755.1 Bacteroidota bacterium
ACCTTATGTAATCAACCTGTTAGTTCTTATGTAAAATTGTTTAGGACAGGATTGACTTTTAATCTATTTTGTTATAGAGATGTTAATTAAATCACAAAAGCCTTAGGCATGGATGATTAGTGGTTATAAAAAAACTAAAAAAGTAGTAGCAAGCCCTGTTTTTAAGGCATTTATTAGCTAAAGGGAAATCAATTAATAATTAATAATTAATAATTAACAATTAACAATTAATACAAAGCTGTAAGAGTTTAAAAAGCTGTTGCAGCTTTTTTTTTTAAATAAAAATTAGGTTGTGATATTAATTAGTATATTTGCAGAAAAATAAAAAACATGTAAAACCGTGTTAAGCCATCCAATAGTTAAAGACTTAAATGGGTTTTACTGGATATATATACAAGTTAGCGGTAATTGTTAATCACGAAACTATAATGAAGACGAAAATCATAATATTATTCTTAGCATTCTTTTCAACCACCATAATTTATGGTCAAAAGAAAGTTTCTAAAAAATCACAGTATTTAACCAAAACCTTAAATGAAGGAACTGGTTACATGCCGAAAGGAACAAAAGTTAGTGTTCTAAAAAAATACGACAAAAAGACGAATACGGATATTGAAATAGTTATTCCTGTTTCAGGAAATACAAAGTTCGACACTCAACTTCACAGAATTATAGAAAATAAAAAAACCGAATTTTTAGAGGACTGTAGTGTGGTTGAAATGCGAAACTACTTTGAAGTTAGACCTATTTCAATTTACATTTCTCAAAAAATAATAAGTTTTGCATTTGAGATTGGAACTGAAAATGGAGGTGCCGCTCATGGTGAAGCCATTTATTATTCATACAATTACGATGTAGCGAAAAATAAAGAAATAAAATTTGAAGATTATTTCACAATTGAATTAGATGAAGATAAAGAATTCGTTACTGGTTTAATATATGAATCTGTTAAATTGAAAGATGAAGAAGAGGGCGTAAATGGACCATTTGCAGAATTTGGAGTAGATTTTAGTGACGTAGATTTTAATGTACAAAAAGACACTATAACATTTAATTTAGGCAGTATTAGAAGTTATGCAGATGGAATTTTTCGCGCTGAACTAAATAAATCAAAACTTGGGAAATTTATCAACAACAACTACCGCTAACACTTGCTAAAACTTATGGCTAGTTTTTCGGTAAATTGTTCGTTTACTTTTCATAACTTCGCTTGGTCGGTTATGGAAAAATAGCTTTCCATAAGCCGCCAGTTATGCGAAGTATGATGTTGTGCGAAGTTTCCGAACAACTGCACCAATAAATATTAGATTGTATCTAATATAAGAAAGCAGAAAAAGTAATTGTTTTTTTAATAAAGTTAGTGATTATTGTAACACAGCATACAGCATATACAAAATATAAATTATCAGAATTTTAACAGAAAATTATAAAGCAACAGAATAGATAACACTTCAACATGCCCATCGATAGCTTAGAAAAAACTACAAAAAAAACCCACCTAACCTCCGCTGTGAGTGGAGAAATTTGATTTGAGAAAATTTTTAGTCAAATCTTTATGCAATTTAAAGTATTATAGAATTTCAGATAGTTATTACAGCCATTCTCTTCTTACCATCCATTTTAACTACTAAAGGTTTCTTAAATCTAACATGGCGGAAATAAGTAGTTTCATTAATAAGTTCCTGCTTTTGCAACACATCCCACTTTATATAACTATCATCATATTCAGGTTGAACTGAAAAATAACCAATATTCATAGAAGTTACATTATGAAAGAAATGCGACCCAGAGGAAGCATCTAAAGGAAAATCATTTAAACTTGTTTCAACTATCACTTTTGCATTAGAAATCTGAGGCCAATTAACAGGTATTCCTATCCATCTATCACGTGTACCCCAACGTCCAGGACCTATTAATATATACTTTCGCCCATCATTTACCATCATTTCATTAAGCTTTTCAATCTCATCTGCCATCACATTAGTAAATGATTTATCAAACTTATTAATATCAACATATATAACATCATACACATCATTAATTAAACCATTCCCCATACCTTTGGCAGAATAAAGAAGGCTATTTTCTTTATCAATAGTTTCCATATCAATATTATAATCCTCGGCATTTCCTAAAAGTGGTTTGATTTGTAGTAAATAAAACGATGCCTTACCTTTATTATCCTTATTTAAATCAACAGCAAATTCAATTTCGACTGGCGAACCCATTGCTTCTTTAACCACATCCAACACAAGTTCAATAGTTTCGGATAAAGGAATAAAATTATATTTTAAGATATTAGCAAAGTTAATAACACGTGGCCCGGGAGAAGTAAGCCCTGGAACAATTCTATCATTATCAAGATCATAAACGGAAGCACAATGACGTATGGTTCCATGCTTTTCAGCAACATCAATATTTAATTTAATTAAACCTGCATCCTCACCTTCAAGTAAATTAAGAGGTCTGGGTTCTAGGTTTACAGCATAAAAATCAAGCTGCGAAGTTTTAAATACATCTTTAGGAGTATTGATTTCAGTATTAGGATACTTGGGTGAGAATCGATAAGCTTTTTCTCCTTCAACAACATACATACCAAGCCCCACAGCCATAATAGCAAAGCCTTCTTCAGGCTTCATGTGTGAAATTGGATAATAATTGTAAGATTGTGCAACACCACTTATATGAGGATAATATACTTCATCAAAAGTATTTCCAACAACTTCTTGAATTACAATCGCCATCTTTTCCTCTTCTATTTTATAATGAATAGCTTCAACATAACCTCTGGCTATTTTCGAAAAAACAGAAGCATAAACCAGCTTAATAGCATCCATTACTTGTTGCAATCTAACCTCAATATCAGGATGATTGTTAGGAATAATATAAGTTTCGAAAATACCTGCAAAAGGTTGCATCAACGAATCCTCAAACAAACCCGAAGAACGAATTGCAAGAGGATTTGTAAGTTTCCTCAAGAGCATCCTTAGCTTACGAACTAGACTATCTGTAAGTTTAGATTTAATAAATAACTGCTTAAGCTTTTCATAATCTTTAACTTCAAATATGTTTTGATAAAGTTTATTCTTTTCGAGGAAATAATCGTATTCATCTGTACCAATAATAGCTGTAATTGGAGTTCTAATTTTAATACCAGGCAGTATTTGTTCGAAATCAAAATTATAAATCAATGTATTAATAAAAGCAAGACCTCTACCCTTACCACCTAAAGAACCTGATGCTAAAGAAACAATATTGCTTTCATCGATAACATCTGACTCCTCGAAACCTATAATCTTACCTTTATTTCTTTCGTTTCGATGTTTAACAATTGCTTGAAGAAGAAATTCTCTTAACTCTTTTCCATTCTTAAAATCTGTAGTTTTAAGAGGATTAATAATTCTAGCAATCTGAATCTCACCTCTAGCCATTAACCAAAGTGAAAAATGATTTCTCTTACCGTGATAAATTAGAGATTCATCAGGAATAGTCCTCAAATGTTTCTCAAACTCCTTTAACGAACTGGCAATAGCAATGTCATTTCCGGCAGCATCTTTATAAATAAAGTTACCAAAGCCTAGATAATGACTAATAAAACTCTTAATATCTTGCGATAAACTGTTAGAATTCTTATCAATAAAAGTAACTTTAAGTTCGTAAGCAAGCTTTTCATTTTCAATATCCGAAGATTGAATAATTGTAGGCAAATCTTTAATCTGATTTCTAATATAACGCACTAATTCATAGCCAGCATTCTCATCAAGTTCATCGTTTCTTGAGAACTTCATATCAGTAATCAAACACAATAGATAATCTTTATATTTGTGAAACATATCAATAGCCTCCTCAAAGGTCTGAACATGAATGATCTTTGGTCTTGCTCTTAATCGTAAAACTTTATAAAGTTCATCATTACTAACATCTTCGATTAAGCGTTTTGTTTGCTCCAAAACACTCGAATAAAGCATTGGTAAATACCGTGAATAGTATTTTGCTGAATCCTCAACTAGTAAGATAACATTAACTAAACCAACCCGTGTATCATTCTCAACATTAACCATATCCTCAAGATACTTAACCATAGCAAAAAAGATACGAGAATCACCATTCCAAACAAAAACCCTATCTATAGTATTTTTAAACTCTTTTTCTTTATAAGCAATAATATCACTATTGTTGTTCAGCAACATAAAGATAGGAATATATGGAAACTCTTCTTTAACATTTTTACTTATTGTCAATGGAGAATGTTTATCAACACCCATCATAATAATAATAAGGTCATAATGCTTGGCTTTAAGCATTAACAATGCTTCTTCCTGCGAAGAAACTCCAGTAACTCTGGGTATAGATGTTAGATTAAGTTGATAATACTCCCCTAAAATATGTTCAGAGAAACGACCTTCATTTTCTATATTATAAGCATCATAAAGATTTGCAATTATAAGTATTTCATTAACCTTAAATGGCATCAAATCATGAAAAACATCTCTATCATAGTTCTGTTTATTAAGAAATCTTTGAAGCAATTGACGACTGCTTATATTTTTAACATCAAAGTTAGTAGTTTCCTTATCGTCAGGCTTCTTTAATATTGCTTTTGCCTTTAAACTATTTAGATAATTAACAATAATAGTTGCTAAGTTATCAATCAAATGACGTTCTTCTTTTAAGAAAGGACCTTCATCTAGTTCAGGGAATGTTTTTAAATAATATACTTCTATAGATCCTTTTATATTATCTATTGTCTCAAAGTTCTGACGTTGAATCCATGGAGTTTCAATGAAATCAGAAGTTTTAAATTCTTTTCTATCGTAAGTTATTTTAGCAACTGTATAATCAGGATATTGCCAGGCTTTAGGTAAAAGCAAACAAATCTGTTGTAAAGTCTCTTCAATCAGCTTACCTTCTTTTATAATCTTAGTAGTTTGATTTATTGCAGCAAGTTCTTTAAGTCGTTCTCTGTTTTCAAATATCAATCGCTTAAGACTATTACTTGTTTCAATATCAATACCATCATCTAAATCATTACTTTCATGATTTTCGTTATATGATTTATTTTCTTTGTTTATCTTAATAATATTATTAAAATCAAAACTAATACTTTTTAATGTAAAATAACTTGATCCTGACTTAATAAGAACCGGAGAAAAGATTCCATTAATGATAAGCTCGCTTTCATCTTTTTTAATAAAAGTAAATTCATCTGTAATTACTTTTCCACCACGAATATCTTCCCATAAATGTTGAAATTTATCAGATTTATAAAAAGACCTGTGCAATAAAATACTCAGATGACTTCCTTTTAATTCAGCCGAATCATAACCTAACAACTTGCATAAGTCTGAAGTAGCACTTACTATAATACCATCCAGATTTAACTCTAATAATGCCATTTTGTAATGTTTTAAAAGAAACAAAATTACAACAATTTTTTAAGCTTATTAGTTTTTATAATTTAATTATTTTTTTTACACATAAAAAAAGAGGCTATCTTATTTGACAGCCTCTTTTTATATGTTTTTTAATTAGGGTTTCTTAATCATCATCATGACCTGTATCAGCAATTGAATCCGGCTCTACAGAGTTAGAATCACCACTAGCTTCATCATCTCCATCAGGACTTTTTTCAACTCCATAAAGATTAGCTGAGAACAATTCTTTTTCCAGTTCCTCCTCAGTTACCTTAGTGTCAATCTTTACATCAACTTTAACCATATACATTGCATCTGCCGTTTCCAGAGGCACAACATGTATATATTCGCCATTTGGCTTGGTAATTCTCGTAATATAATCATGATAACCTAAACTATACTTCAATTTAAATGCTTCAATTGCATCTGGAGATAGGTTATTATAACTGATAATCATCTTCTTTTTTTCCATTTCTATTGACTTCAATTTTTTTGCAATGATATTACTTTTTTTTATAATAACGAAATCTTTTTTAAAAAAATTATGAATTTAAACAAAAAAATCCATTGTATTAATAAAATATGTACTTTTACACTTCAAAATTAAGTTTTAATTTTAATTTATAATTTATGAATTTACTTTTTTATTCAATATATTTTTTATGGTTTTTGTCAGAAGTATTACTCAATAGATTAATCCGTTCGGGGAAGTCAGATAAAAAAGCTAAAGATAAAAACACGGAAATTTATCTTTGGATGGCAGTTATTTTTACAATTACAATTAGTGTATACATATCAGCCGCTTATCCAACATTAGTAGTATATGATGATAGAATTAAATTAATAGGATTAATAATAATTGTATTAGGTGTAATATTTAGATTTATTGCTATCAAACAATTGGGTAGATTTTTTACTGTAAATGTTACGATCCGTAATGATCATCAACTTATACAAAGCGGTCTTTATAAATATTTAAGACATCCTTCATACAGTGGATCTTTATTATCTTTTTTAGGCTTTGGAGTGTCATTAAATAATTGGTTAAGCATCATTTTTATTATTATTCCATATTTTATAGCTGTTATGTATAGAATAAGTATTGAAGAGAAAGCTCTTACCGAGCAATTTGGCAAACAATATATTGATTATAAAAAACAAACTAAACGTCTAATTCCATTCTTATACTAACGAAATGAAACCAAGAATAGAAACTTTAATTAAAAAGATACTCATTGGAAAAAGAATTGCAATGACTTTTTCGGAAAATAAAACTTTTGATCTTTGGCATGGTTTTATGCCAAGACGAAAAGAAATAAAGAACAATATTGGCACTGATCTTTATTCAATAAAAGTGTATGAACCTTCTTACTTTACTAGTTTTAATCCAGCGAAAGAATTTGATAATTGGGCAGCAGTTGAAGTAAAAGACTTTGATATTGTTCCAGAAGAAATGGAAACTATTATATTAAAGGAAGGATTGTATGCCGTATTTAATTATAAAGGTTTAAGTACAGATGGCTCAATATTCCAATATATCTATTCAACTTGGTTGCCTAATTCGGATTATTTATTAGATGATAGACCACATTTTGAAGTGTTAGGAGATAAATATAAGAATAATGATCCTAACTCTGAAGAGGAGATTTGGGTGCCGATAAAAAGAAAAGACTTCATGAATTCTTCTTATTAATAAAACCACAATGAGAAAACAACAATCACAAACAGTAGTTAAACAAATTGTTATTATTATTATTTTGTTTCTTACAAATAATATTATAGCTCAAACAAATCTTCCTTTAGGTTATCCTGATAGGACTGAAACTTTAGATGTGTTACCAGGATTTATAAACCCTCCTAAAGGTTATGGTGAAGTCCCATTTTACTGGTGGCAAGGTGATACACTAACTCGCGAACGATTGTTGTGGCAACTTAACCAATTGCAGGAAAAAGGTATTTCTAGTCTTCAAATAAATTATAGTCATACTGATGCAGGAGGAATTTCTTATGGACTTTCAAATCCAAGTAAACCTGCTCTTTTTACAGATGCATGGTGGGATTTGTTCAGATGGTTTGCAAATGAAGCACAAAAGCGGGGAATGACTGTAAGCCTCAGTGATTATACTCTTGGGGTTGGTCAGGGCTTTGCAATGGACGAAGCTTTGAAAGAATATCCCGACCTGAATGGGGCAGAACTTAATAAATCAGTTAAATACTTTAAAAAGAAGATAAATTGGGAGCTGCCTTCCGGCTTTCTCAATGTATCAGCTTACAAAATAAATTCGGATAGTTCCTTACGAACAGATACACGTTTAATTTTGCTTCCTTTTGTAAAAGAAAATAAATTAAATTATGATTTTGGCGACGAAACATGGTGTGTTGTATGTGTATATAAAAAAGCTGTTATCCCTTCATATGATCCAATGAATCCTAAAAGTGGTAAAGCTTATTTACAGTATTTCTTTGATAAGTTTGAAAAAGCTCTACCTCCTGAAACTCCAAAAGCCCTTAACTTCTTTTTTTCAGATGAACTTAATTTTCGTTTATATGGAAACTTATGGAATGAGAATTTCGCAGATGAGTTTAAGAAACGTAAAGGTTATGATGTGATTCCTTTTCTTGATGCTTTATATAATTATGTAGGCGACATTACTGCTAAGATTCGGCTTGATTACAATGATGTAATAGTAAGTCTGAGTGAAGAAAATTTCTTTAAACCGGTTTATGATTGGCATCAGGACAGAGGTTTAATTTTTGGTTGCGATCATGGTGGACGTGGTAGAGATGTAGCTGAGTTTGGTGATTATTTCCGAACTCAGAAATGGAATCAGGGTCCTGGTTCCGACCAACCGAATCTATCTAAAGATATTATTAAAGCTAAGGTAGCTTCTTCTATTTCTCACCTATATAATCGTCCACGTGTTTGGCTCGAAGGTTTTCATAGCAGTGGTTGGGGAACTACTTCTTCGGGTGTAACTGATGCGATTTTTGGCAACTTTGTTGCAGGTTATAATCTTTTATCTTTTCACGGGCTTTATTATTCTACTCATGGTGGTTGGTGGGAATGGGCGCCTCCATGCAATCACTTCCGAATGCCTTATTGGAAACATATAGATCCTCTGATGAATTGCATTCAAAGATTATCTTATGTTCTATCTCAAGGAAATCATTTATGTGATGTTGCAATAATATATCCTACCGAACCTGTTGTTGCAAATATGGAAGGTGATAAATCTGTTGATATTGCTTTTAAAACAGGAACAATGTTATATGATAAAGGAATAGATTTCGATTTTATTGATTTCGGTTCAATCTCTCGTTCTGAAGCAAAAAATGGCGAGTTACTTATATCAGGTGAGAAATATAAAGTACTTATTATTCCTTCTATGAAAGTTATTAGATATGCTACACTTAAAAAACTCGAAGAGTATAAAAATGCAGGTGGAATAATAATCAATATTGGTGCTACTCCTGAAGCAACAGAAAGAAATGGAGCAAATGATACTGAAGTTATCAAATTAGTTAATTCTATTTTTGCTAAAAATAAAAATGTTATTAAATGTAAAGACTATAATAAAGTACTTTCAGCATTATCCGGATTATATACTCCTAACTTTAAAATATTAAGCAAAGTAAAAGAACGACCTTATGTGATGCATCGTATTGAAGGAAAACGTAACATTTATGCTTTATATAATATCCCGAAAGGAACTAAATGTTTTTTAAAAGCAAAAGGAAACGTGCAACTTTGGAACCCATGGAATGGTAAAATAACTTCAATTACAAAGTTTACTAAACAAACAATAGAAGGAACTGAAATTAATCTTCCTTTATCCAATAAAGAACTTCAATTAATAGTTTTTTCTCCTGAAGACATTTTTGAAAACTCGAATATTAAAGAAATGGATATTAAAACTAAGACTAAGCAAACAGTTTTAGATAACAATTGGGAATTTGAGTTAAAGCCTTCTCTAGATAATCAATGGGGAGATTTCCAACTGCCGGCGACGAAAGAAATGTTGGGAGCACAAGTTCGTCAGTTGTATTTTCAAGAAAATAAAGATTATAATGGTGGGAAAATATCTATTGATAATAACTGGAAATATATTACATGTGGATATGGAACACAACTTCTTAAATTAGGGCCATTAGCAACACTACCTAATGAAGCAGATTTATTAAAAATGATTCCAAACAATTTATCTAATCCAATAATAATTGATAAAAAGAAATACTTTTGGGAAGAATATAAGTTTTCATGGAAGCTTGGAGTTGAAGGTGATTATGGACATCAAGGTTATCATGGATTGAAAGGAAATATGTATGATAACTTTATTAGATTAGGAGCTTTAGGCGAAGAAAAACACTCAAAGAAAAGGATTCCTGAGTCAGAAGGTAATTATTATATTCTTTACTCAACTGTTTTAGCACCTACTGATGGTAGTTTCGAACTTCTTACAGGAACTGTGAAACCACTATACTTATTAATAAATAGTATTAAAACAGAAATTAATAGCAAAACTGTTCAATTAAAGAAAGGAACAAATACAATACTTGCAGTATATAATAAAGCTTGCGAAACATATTTAGTAGTCAGGAAACCTAATGTTGCATTTCCAATTAAACAAGAGCTTTCAATGTGTTGGTATCAAGACTCTGCATTATTACCTTTTGATTGTTCTCCTGTTACGCAAGCAAAATCCGGAATATATACATTTCAATCTGCACCTAGTCTTCAGTCTTTATCTTTTGCAGCTTACGGAAACGTTAAGTTATGGATTGATGGTATAGTTACTAATCCATTAGTTCTTAAAAAGAATTCTGATGGATTAATTTTTTATAAAGCAATAGTAAAAGATTTTAATGCTTCAACTTCCCAAGTAGTTTTAAAAATAGATTATCAATCTGGTTATATAGATGGTGCAGCAATACCTCAATATATCGAACAACAATGTGGCAAAGGAACTATTCAGCTTGGTGATTGGTCTAAAATTGATGGACTAAGAGCATATTCAGGTGGTGTTTTGTATGGTAAGACTATAAATTTTAATGCATATGAATTAAAAGGGAAGTTGGAGATTGATTTAGGTGATCTTGTTTCTTCTGCTGAGTTATTTATAAATGATAAAAGTGTCGGTATTAAATTAGCTCCTCCATGGCGATTTGATATAAAAGAATTTGCTAAAGAAGGCGATAATAAAATTGAGGTTTTAATTTATAATACTTTATCAAACAACTATACAAGCATTCCTACAAGATATAGAGGAGATATAAAATCCGGATTAATTGGACCTGTAACTATAATAACAAATAAGTAAGTTGATATAAATATTGAGAAAAGATTGAATCTTATCATGTTTTTTTCTATTTTTGAAAACAATTTTTAATTAATCTTTGTTGTATTAAAAAACAATTAACAAATGAGCGTACTCGTAAACAAAACTTCAAAAGTCCTGGTACAAGGTTTTACAGGCACAGAAGCTACTTACCATGCTTCACAAATGATAGAATACGGAACCGATGTTGTTGGAGGTGTTACTCCTGGCAAAGGTGGTCAAACACATCTTGATCGCCCTGTATTTAATACTGTGGAAGAAGCTGTTAAAAAAACAGGTGCTAATGTTTCAATAATATTTGTACCCCCTGCTTTTGCTGCTGATGCTATTATGGAAGCTGCTGATGCCGGCATTAAACTAGTTGTATGCATTACAGAAGGTATTCCTACAAAAGATATGGTTACTGTAAAAACATATTTATCAGATAAAGATACTCGTTTAATTGGGCCTAATTGTCCTGGAATTATTACTCCTCCTAACACTAAAATTGGTATTATGCCTGGGTTTATACACACACCCGGTAAGATAGGTATTGTTTCGCGTTCAGGGACTTTAGCTTATGAAGCAGTTGATCAGATTACCAAAGTTGGCTTAGGACAATCTACCGGTATAGGCGTTGGTGGCGATCCTGTTGGAGGTCTTTCTATTAAAGAAGCTGTTGAACTGTTTATGAATGATCCGGATACTGAAGGTATTGTTATGATAGGTGAAATAGGTGGAAATATGGAAACCGATGCTGCTTATTATATTAAAGAACATGGCACAAAACCTGTAGTTAGTTTTATTGCAGGAGCTACTGCCCCTAAAGGCAGAACTATGGGACATGCCGGAGCAATAGTTGGTGGTGTTGCAGATACTGCTCAAGCTAAGAAAGAAATTTTAAGAGAATGTGGTGTATATGTTGTAGATTCTCCAGCTGATATTGGAGTTACAATGATTAAATCGCTAAAAAAATAGTATAGAGCCCATAACTTTTCTATATATTTAATGAGACCTTCCTTGTATTAGTACTTGGAAGGTTTTTTAATTATAATAAGCTACTATATTTCAATAACAAAAGTGTATAAACGACACCGTTTGGTGCTTTCGCTAATAGAAAGAGAACCCAACGACACCGTTTGGTGCCTTCGCAAATTTAAAGAGAACCCAAC